>DLUI01000099.1 GCA_002742695.1 Sulfuricurvum kujiense
TATATAAGGCGGCGAAATTATACTCACATATCCCCCTCGGGTCAAGGTTTTTAGGGGTAAAAAATGCTAATAGTATTAAATTTGCTTCCTTTTAATAAGGATGCACTATTTTTTAGGGTATGATTTTAGGTATGAACGCTTTATTAGATGAATACTATCGGTACGATTTGCACAATGTCGGATTTATTGAACGCAAGCACTCAATCGACGATGAAAATACCCTGATTTATGGAATTACCCAGTCAGGAAAGAGTGCGCTGATTAAAAATTATCTCCTATCTCACAAAAAATCAACCTATCTTTATATCGACTGCCGTGACATGCGGATCGATATCACTGAGTTAAACGGCACGTTGAGCCAATTTTGCCGTGATAATAAAATATCGATACTTGCACTGGATAACTATTATGAAGAGATTGCTCTAATAGAAATCGATCAAATCATCCTCTCAAGCGAAACCTCACTGGAACTCCCTTATCAGATGATTCATCTGGAATTACTCGATTATGAAGAGTTTTTAGCGTTTGAGAGTAAATTTGATAGTACGGCACTTAACCATTTTTTCCAGCTGGGAGGATTTCCTGCCATGCACCGCATCCCCAGCGAAGATCGGGTGCTTTATCTTCAAAGCACCATGAGCCGCGCATTGGAGCCGATTGAATTTTCAATCCTCTCACAAGCCTCGAAAATGGTAACACAAAAAGTTTCAGCCTTTAATCTGTATGAACGTCTTAAAGGGGAGAGAAAAATATCCAAAGATAAACTCTACCTCCATTTGCAATCACTGTTTGATCGCGGATATCTTAAAAGCTTGAGTAAATTTAACCACCCCAGTGCCGTCAAAAAACTCTATTTGTGCGATATCGCAATCAAGCACGCCCTTACCCTCCAAAAACATTTCGGTCGTATTTTTGAAAACCTCGTATTTTTGGAACTCGATAAGCACCACGTCGAATGTTACTATGATGAGGGGATTGATTTTTATCTCCCGCAGAGGGGACAAATCATCATCGCGTCACCGTTTGCCAATGAGCACGCATTATTTAAAAAAGTAGAAGCATTGGAAGGATTTATCGTATCCAATCGTGTCCGTGAAGTTATTGCCGTAACGATGAATCTTGAGAGTGCCCTCTCGCACCCGATCTCACGGATTGAGATGATTCCGTTTGAGAGATGGGCGTTAGGGGATGATAGTTAGAAGCGATACCCTACCCCGATAAACGGACCTTGGATTTTGAGGGTAGAATAGATGTCATTTTCGTCTAACTTAAGGGATTCATAGCGATACCCTGCCACCGCTTCGAGACCCGCGAATACGTTCCAAGCCGCTTTTATACGCATATCACTGACCGAGTTGCCGCTGTATCCGACGTATTTGAGATCCGCGTCCAAACGAACCGGCATTGCAGGAATTTTCACTCCGGCAGCCATATAGACCATCGGAAGGATGACATCAAAACTTTGATTGACCGTTCCGCTCACATCCCCTTTAACATACTTACCGGTTAATCCGATGTCCAAATCAACGACATTATCCAAAAGCTCATAATAGAGGGTTGTGTCGATTTGAGAAAATTTAACCGTATTCGTTCCGGCGATGCTATCGGTACCGCTAAACGATGTCTCTGGGGTAAAGTCGGCTCGAAGATTCGGAAGCATCGGAACCGGATGTTCCAAATATAACCCTACTTGATACTGACTGTCGTCATCTCCGTTAAAGTGAGTTGCACTCGTAACGCCGTTATCGGTATAACGAAAATCCCCTTTCGCTTCGGGGGAGTAGTAATCGGCTTCGATCCCAAACCCGAGTAACGTCGCTGCCGATGCCATAACGCTTCCGGCACACAATGCAAGTAATATTTTTTTCATGATGATCCTTTTTGATTCTATGCTAATATGCCATTATACTAAAGAAACAGGTACATTGAAATGGTGTTATGCGGAATCGATGAAGCGGGTCGCGGTCCTTTGGCAGGGCCTCTTACTATTGCTGGGGTAATTTTACATACGTCGATTGACGGATTGAACGACTCTAAAAAACTCAGCGAGAAAAAGCGCGAAGCACTCTTTGAACTCATTCGGGAAAACTCTACTTATCATATTGCCCGCTTTACTGCGGCACAGATTGATGAACTGGGGCTATCGGCATGTTTGGCGGCAGGGTTGCGTGAGATCATGGCTGCCATAGGGGAAGCCGATTATCTCTATGATGGTAATTCTAAATTCGGCGTGAGCGGTCTGCGGACTATGGTAAAAGCTGACGCGACCATTCCTGAAGTAAGTGCCGCATCGATATTGGCCAAAGTAACGCGGGATCGTGAAATGGTAGAACTTTCCCCCCTCTATCCGCAATACGGTTTTGAAGGACACAAAGGATATGGAAGTGCCTCCCATATCGAAGCGATACGCCAATACGGGCATTGTGAAATCCATCGTAAAAGCTTTAAACTCAAAACTCTCCAGCCCAGTTTGTTTTAATCTCCTCTTACTCCCTCCTAAACGTGTCAAGAAAGTGTCAAGAGAGTCACCGTGAGCGATTGACACCTTTGTCCTAATATTTGAACATCAAAAGTTTAGGAGGCAGGTTATGAAATACCTAGCATTGGCATTACTCTTCTCGACATCGCTTATGGCGGCTTCACCCGAAGTGGTTCAGTATATGAACGAACTTTCCAAAACGGCAAAAGTCGAAAACAGCTCTTTCGATGGATTTGACGCGGCGAGAGGAAAAGAGATTTTTACCTCTACCCATACCGGAAAACAAGGCAAACCGATGGCGTGTACCAGCTGCCATTCTACCAATCTTTCCAGCTCAGGAAAAAACACCCTCACCGGAAAAGTGATCGATCCCCTCTCGCCTCGTGCAAATCCGCAACGGCTTACCAGCGCCAAAGAGGTTAAAAAGTGGCTGAAACGCAATTTTATGGATGTGTATGCCCGCGAGGGAAGTGCGCAAGAAAAAGGCGACGTTCTCACCTATATCATGAAAAATTAAGACAAAGGATCTACAATGAAAACACTGTTAAACCTATCAGTAGCAGCACTTATTTTGGCTGGCGGAGCATTTCTTTATGCCGATGATGATGAACATGAAGAGCATGAACGCCATGCTTCGAACTTTATAGCGAAGCCGATGACAAAACAAGAGAAAACAACCGTTGCGCTATATCAAAAAGAGTGCGGTGCCTGCCATTTTGCGTATCAGCCTGAGTTTTTGCCTAAAAGCTCTTGGGATAAAACAATGAAATCGTTGAACAACCATTTCGGAACCGATGCAACACTTGATCCGGCTGAGCATAAAACAATTCAGAATTATTTGGCAACGCATGCATCCAAATACGATCGTATGACCGGAATGGGAGGAGAAATCGCTATACGCATTTCGGAGACACCTAATTTTAAACAAGAACACCGTGAAATACCTAAAAAAATGGTAACTCAAGCAGAAGTCAAAAGTTTTGCCAACTGTTCGGCATGCCATACAAAATCTGCGAGTGGCAGCTATCGTGAGCGCGAAATCCGTATTCCCAATTATGGCAGTTGGGAATAAAATAGGAGTATATGATGAAACGAGTATATGTCTGGACACTTCCTACACGGCTGTTTCACTGGCTGTTTGTCGTATTGATTATAGCCAGTTGGATCAGCACCGAAGAAGATCGGTGGTTAAATATTCACGCTGCGATCGGGAGTGCCGTGGGTGCATTGGTTCTCTTTCGGATTGTTTGGGGGATTATAGGACCAAGATATTCCCGTTTCGGTGATTTTCATTTCTCTATTGATGCATTAAAAGAGTATCTTTTATCCCTTTTAAACCCATCACGCCGCTATATAGGACACAATCCGGCGGCAAGCTTCGTTATGGTTGCGATGCTCTCTACGGTAGTTTTTGCCGTACTCAGCGGTATCCTTGCCTATGGCATAGCGGAAAACAGAGGGCTACTCGCATCGTTGCATACAGGATTTTTTCAAGACATGGAGATAGTTGAAGAGATTCATGAGTTTTTTGTCAATCTCTTATGGGTTTTGATTGCGGCACACGTGGGAGGAGTGTTGATTGATCAACTCTTGCACAAAGAGGATCGCACCCTCAACTCTATAATCGACGGACATAAAAATATGGAAGGGGAAAGTGCCGCTTTATCATGGTTCCAAAAAATCATCGCCCTTATCGGTATCGGCGGTGCTATTGTACTTCTCATCTATGCCCTTAGTGCTCCGAATAACCCTATTATCGCGGGGTACAATGAAAAGGTTGATTACGCAAAAATCAACCCTGTTTTCGTCAATGAATGCGGTTCATGCCATACCCTTTATCCTCCGACTCTCTTAGCGAAAGAGGGATGGAATAGATTGATGGGGGATTTATCGAACCATTTTGGCGATGATGCTTCGCTAGATCCCGTTGATGAGCAATCCATACGCGAGTATCTCTTAACACATTCGGCAGAAACCTCCACGCAGGAGATGTCACTCAAAATGATGCAATCACTCGAAAAACGCGATATGATAGCAATTACCCAAACACCGTTTTGGAAAAAAAGACATAAGCATATATCGGAAGAGATTTTTAAAAGCGATAAGGTTAAAAGCCGCGCGAACTGTAAAGCCTGTCACTCCGATGTAGAGGAGGGGCGTATTGAAGACAGTGCCATTAAAATCCTACCGAGCGGAGGGAACGGATGAAATCCTATATTTTTTTAATACTAGCGATGATGTTAGCTCTCACCCATGCCTACGCCGATGATGACAACCACCGTTTTCCGATGGATCTGCATGATTTGAAGCTCTCACCGCAGCAACACAAAGCGGTGGAATCGGCTATGAAAGAGTATCAACACGACTACCGCCGCTTTCACCGCCAAAATGAGCAAATAGAAAAAGAATCGAATCTCTTGCTTCTGGATCCGATATTCGATGAAAAAACATTTCGCGCCAAAAACATGGAGATGGCACGTGGCTCAATAGAGATTCGAATACGATTGTTTTCCCGCCTCCATACGATTTTGACCCCTGAGCAGAAACGGCGTTTTATTCGACATATTGAGGAGTGGGACATTGAGTAAAAAAGTCCTGTTGATTGAAGATGATCTCTCGTTGCAAGAGTTAATTGTCTCTTTTTTGGATTTGTACGGATTTGAGGCAGTCGGGTATGCCGATCCGAAAAAGGCTCTTGAAGCTTTGCTGGAGCGCCGCGAGCCTTTTGACATCGTCGTTCTTGATCTGATGCTGCCGGGGATGGACGGATTTGATGTCGCCAAAAAGATTAAAAGCCAACTCGATATACCGATCATCATCTCCTCTGCCCGTACCGACATCGGAAATAAAATCTATGGCTACGATTTGGGTGCCGATGATTATCTTGACAAACCGTATGAACCCCGCGAACTTGTCCTCCGCTTAGAAGCGATACTCCGCCGCTATGGACGTAAAAATGAACTTGTCGTCTCCGACTTCGCGATCGATGAAGCCAATCATTCGATACTTATGGAGGGGTATCCGATCGATTTAACACGGATTGAATTCGATATCTTTTTACTCTTGATCAAAAATCGGGGTAAAAATCTCTCCCGTGATCAGATTATAAGCTCTTTAGGACTCGGGGATGAAACCAAACACCGTACCATCGATATGCATATCAGCAATATCCGCCAAAAAATAGGGGATGATGCCAAAGAGCCCCGTTACATCAAATCGGTGTGGGGAATCGGCTACAAATTTACAGGATAATCTATGTCTATCTTTACGAAAATTACCCTTTTATTCAGTATCAGCCTCCTTCTGATGGTGGGAATCGGCTATCAAATAGACACAATCAATACCCAAAAGTACGAATCGATCATTCTCCAAAAATACAAAACGGATGCCCGTAAAATATTTACGTGGATGGCAACATCCTCAGCCGACCAGCTTGATAATCAGCTTAAAACGTTAAATCTGCTTCAAACACCCCCCTCTTCCCCCAAACGGATCATTCTGCGCCAACCTCATACGTTCGGTATTCTTGAGGTATACGAATCGTTCAATGAAGAGTACATCCTCCATGTCCGATACTTTGACGAAGATCTTTATTTGCGTGATACAACATTAGAGGAGACTCAAAAAGAGGGATGGATACTTAACGCTTTGGTTCTTGCCGATATGGTCGTATTGGCGGTTATTTTTATCATTATTTTACGGATGCTCTCCCCTCTTAATTCTATCGCAACAAGTATGCGCCGATTTGCGCGGGGAGAGTATGAAAGCCGCAGCACTATAAACACGCACGATGAGATAGGAGAAGTGGCACATACCTATAATGAAATGGCCCAAACGATCGAGAATCTGATCATTTCACGCCAAGAGTTACTCCGCGATGTCGGACATGAACTGCGTACCCCCATTGCCAGAGGATTGTTTGCGCTAGAGGAGATCGACGATTCCAAAGGGCGAGATATCTTAAAACACTCTTTTAAAGAACTCGATCAACTGACTCGGGAACTTCTCGAGATCGAAAAACTGCAGGCAACTGACATTATGAAATCTGAGAGCTTCAGCAGTGAAACACTCATATTGGAAGCCCTTTCAAAACTTTGCCTTAGCGACGAATCGTCTATTAACGTGACTATCAAAGAGAACTTTATCCTTAAAGGGGATCTGCAGTATCTTTCACTGGCATTGAAAAATCTACTCGACAATGCCCTCAAGTACACCGATCAACTTCCTATAACGTTGGAAGTCACTTCGAACCGCATCAGCGTTTTGAATCATGGAGACCCACTAGAGAAAGAGTTCGGCTATTTTCTCACCCCTTTTACCCGTCAGGAAAGTTCACGCACGACTCAAGGGTTCGGTTTGGGGCTTAATATCGTCAGTAAAATTGTGAGTAAACACGGTTTTTCACTTATATACGATTACGAAAACGGTTATCACCGTTTCTCAATCATTACCGATTCTGATGAATTATCTTAAAGTATGTGAGCAAAGTTAGTTTTAGAACCTCATCGCTATAATCTCTTGTCTATTAAAAAGAGGTTTTTATGATTTCACTTACCCATATTGAAGCGGCACTTGCTGCCGTTGATGCCGAAGTCAAAGCTCTGCTTTACAATAATTCCCTCTCACTGAGTGAAAAAGATGAAAAGATGCTACCGTTGTTGAGAGAGAGCAAGGTACTGAAACAAGCGCATGAGGATTTATGTTATTTGAGAGATAATCCGCCCAGCAGCCCAAACGGCTGCAAAGCGGGAAGTTACAGAGTGGACTAGTTTCTCACGCAGGAGCGGGAGATTTTATTATTTACAAAGATCCACTTCGATACGGCGGTTTTCGGCACGTCCTGCCTTCGTTGCGTTAGAAGCTATCGGCATTTTTTCCCCTTCGCCACTTGAAGTTAAGCGATCACCCTCAATACCTTGCTCGATCAACATAGATTTTACTTTTTCCGCACGTTTCTCGGAGAGTTTTTGATTGTATGCATCCGATGCTGTACTATCGGTATGACCGATAATAGTTGCTTTATATGCAGGACTCGCTTTCAAAAAATCAGCAAATGCCGCAACTTTTGCAGCCCCTTGCGCATCTACTTTATTGGAATTTGTACCAAAATTCAAATGCAATGTCGCTTTAAGCGGACACCCGTCCGCATCCACTTTAAATCCTGCAGGAGTGCCTGGACATTTATCGCTATCATCCATTACACCGTCTTTGTCGCTGTCGATCGGTGCAGCAGCTTTTGCAGGTTGTACCACAGGGGCAGGAACAACTACCGGTTTCGGCTCAGGTTTCGGTTCAGGTGCAACCACCGCAGCGACAACCGGAGCGGTAACGGCAGCAACTACCGGAGCCGCTTTTTCGTCAAAACTAAATGTCAATCCTGCAAGTGCGGCAACATTATGAACTTCACCGTTGCTTCCGTCAACTCCGTTATTGTTCATTTTATACAGATAAAGTGCCTCAAGTTTGAGTGCAATTTGTTTGGTAATGTCCGCTTTTAATCCGAGACCCGCATCTAAAAGGATCCCATCATAATCGCTAGGATGCGTGTTCGTGTACCACTCGTACCCCAATCCTGCTTTCGCAAACGGAGTAATCATGGTATCGGTCGGCATTTCATAAACACCGTTGAGCATCGTTGTCAACACACCGGTTTTATCCGCTTCACCTATTGCACGATCACGCCCGTATAAAAGGGAAAGCTCCGGTTTGATAGTTTCACAAGCATTATTCATTTGTAGTTCCACACCATAAACAGCATGATTATCCACACCACCCATGGCACTTGGATTGGTTTCATCGGATGTGCTGTTCCAGAGATAGCCGACCACCGGCGTTACTTCATAGTTGTAATCGCTTGCGCCGAGCAGTGTTGCGGCAAGTAAGCTGGAAAATACTAATTTTTTCATGGTATTCGTCTCCTTAAGACTTTGAGGATACAAAAATTATAACTTAGAAATGTATTCTAAATATTGCTAAAAAAGTTTAATTGTTTTTTTTAATGGTTTCAAATTCAGATTGCATCGTCGTAAGCATTGCAAAAACCTCTTGGTTAAGTTGCGCTTCAGCGGCATCGATCCGCTCAAGATGTGAGCGCTTAAGACCTTCAAGTTTCTGTAGTGTCGTTTGAAAAAGCTGCTCGTCATCCGTCAGAAGAACAATCTCGTCTTTGGGAGCCCATTTACGTTTGACAGTATCATTGTGGCGAAATTCAAAAATAATATTCTGAGAATTCTCAGAACTAATATATCGTGGTACCGTGTACGCAAGATAATGCTTTTTTGGATCGCCATGGTGTCGTTGGATTACATAGTACATTAGATAAGTATAACATAAATTGAATTTTATCGCTCTTTGTGATAAAGTATTGGAAGATTAAAAGGGAGTATGTATGGAACATCTGTATGAGTTAGCCATTATAGGAGCAGGTCCTGCCGGGATAGCGACAGCGATAGAGAGCTATGCGGTAGGGATGCGGGATATTATCTTGCTCGAAAAAGATGAAAACCACAATGCAACTATTCGAAAGTTTTATAAAGATAACAAACGGGTCGATAAAGATTGGAAAGGGCAAAAAGTCGAACTTGACGGCACTATCTATTTTATGGACGGAACGAAAGAGTCTACGCTCGATTTTTTCGATCAACTCCTCGATCATGAATCATTAGAGCTTCGAACCCATACCGAAGTTCAAAAGATTGTCAAAACAACCGAAGGATTTGAGGTGTTTATTGCCGGAGGATCTATTCGTGCCAAATATGTTGTCGTCACTATCGGACGTATGGGAAAACCAAATAAACCCGACTACAAAATTCCCCCCTCTATCAAAAATCAAATCCACTTTACCCTTGATGGATGCGGAACCAATGAAAAAATAATGGTAGTCGGTGGCGGAGACTCCGCCATCGAGTATGCGGTAGAGTTATGTGATCGTAACGAAGTCAGTATCTGCTACCGTCGAGGAACCTTTCGCCGTGCCAATCCGACCAATCAAGCCGATATCGCTCAGGCGGTTGGAGCCGGTTCGATACGCCCTTTGCTCAATACAGAAATTACAGAACTTGAAAGTGAAAGCGGGAAAGTAAAAGTTGTATACAGTGACGGGGAATCGGAATTGTTTGATCGACTTGTGTATGCAATCGGCGGGACAACACCGAGCGGATTTTTATCGGGAAGCGGTATTCGTGAAGAGGATGGCAAGCCGGTACATGATGAAAACTATCAAACCAATGTAGAGGGATTGTTTGTGGCAGGCGATATCACTCAAGAATCGGGTGGATCGATTGCATTAGGGCTTAATCATGGGTATGCGATAGCCCATTACATAAAATCTTTATAAATTACTCTTTCACGATAGGTTCGCTTTGATGGCTTAATTCTCCATCAGGGCTGAAAACAGTGAGTTGAATTGTTGCGTGAAGGTATTCAGAGGTGACGAGAGGATCAAAATCTTCATCTTCAAAAGCAGCTATTTTTGCATTGTAAATAATATCTTCTAATAATGAGCGCTCAACCGTTTTACTTTTTGCGATGCCTCGAATTTTATTCCCGAGATAAAGGGTTATTTGTGTCGCCATCGGCTCCCGAAGGATGGGATATTGTTCAAGAAGCTCACTGCGGTTAATCGAGTTATCCCCTTGCAATACCTCTTCGATAGAGGCGCGCGCAATAGTTAATAATACGGATTGCGACATATATTAACCCCTTTTCACACTCTTGATGATGTTATTATAACTTACTTATCCTCAGGTGTCATAGCAATTTCAAATCCGAGTTCTTGAAGCATCTTTAAATCGGTATGAGCTTCCCGTCCTGATGTCGTGAGATAATCTCCGATAACGATGCTGTTCGCCCCCGCTTCAAAAATCTCATGTTGACGCTCTTGAAAGGTGATCTCTCTCCCTCCGGCAATCATAATCCGATCACTTTTATCCAAAATATTCCGTGCAAGGGTAATCAAATCCAATGATTCATCGACGCTAAGCGGATTAGGGTTTAGCGGCAATGCAGGATTATGGTGATAAAAGTTAAGGGGTACAGAGACAGGATTCAGCCCTTTAAGCGAATGGAGCATACTGAGGCGATCCTCTTGCGTTTCGCCCATTCCAAAAATTCCGCCGCTGATAAGTTTCAGTCCCGAGCGGTTAACGTTTTCACATGTCTCATACCGCTCATCCCATGGATGGGTAGTGCAGACTGACGGATAAAAAGCTCGACTTGTTTCAAGGTTGTGGTTGTAGGCGCTTATCCCTGAGCATTTGAGTTCATTCAGCTGTTCCAATGATGCCGTACCGTTACAGGCGATCAGGCGTAAACGGGGAACTTCCCGTTTCAAAGTAGAAGCAACATTACAGACAAAATCGAGTGTTTTATCATCCAACCCTTTTTGGGCGGTAACCAGACAAAACCCCAAAGCACCCAGCGATTCCATCCGACGTGCTTCATCCAGAATTTGATTCATGGGCTTTTGTTTATAGCGCTCAATATCGGCTTTATATTTGACGCTTTGGCTGCAGAATTTGCAATCTTCATTACAGGTTCCGCTGTTGATATTACAGATAGAGCAAAGAAAAATTTTTTTCATAAATTACGCTCTTTCAAAAGTATAGTGGCGTTCTTCAAAATGTTCACTCCCTACTGGACGTAAATAATGAGTGACTTTCAATTCGGTTTCCGTTATCTCCAACATAGCACAACTTGAAAAAGGTTTGTCACGTGCACACGCTTCTCCCGGATTGATAAAGAGAGTTCTATTTTTAAAATCGCACTCAAATACATGTGTATGCCCGAAAATGATCACTTCGGCATCACCGTTCATGTAAAACGGTAAATGCATCAATTTGAAGCTTGCACCACCGAGTTTAAAATAATGGGGTTCTTGGACAAGGTTGTATTCCGTATGGTATTCGATCAATCCCGCATCATTATTTCCATAGACGGCTACATAACGCAGGCCGCTATTTTTGAGCTGTTCGAGAACTTCAGGTTTGACAATATCTCCGGCATGAATTAAAAATTCAGCCCCTTCTTGAACCAAATGATCAATTACTTTTTGCGAACGCCCTTTTTTGGAGTGAGTATCGGAAAGTAACCCGATTTTCATTCACCACTTTCCTCTCGCGGTGTACGATCTTTACATTTGACACACTCATATACTTCTTTATTACGGTAGGTTCGAGGAGCCAATGCACCGCCGCACCCTTCAACTTCACATTTTTTATCCGAAGGTTCAAATTTGGAGATAAATTTACATTTCGGATAGTGCTCACATCCCCAAAATGCCCCACGGCGTGATTGTCTCCACAAAAGCTTTCCACCACACTCAGGACACGGAATCTCAGAGGTTTTCTGCTCCGCAAGCGTTTTTGTGTTTTTACATTTCGGATAGCCGCTGCACGCCAAAAATTTCCCGTTACGTCCGTTTTTGACCACCATTGCGCTACCGCATTTGTCACATAGCTCTTCACTCACCTCATCGGGAGTTGCGAGATTCTCTTTTTGATTCTCTTCAGTCTGCTCCGTGTATTTACATTTCGGAAAGCCGCTGCACGCAATAAATTCTCCGAATCGTCCGGATCGAAGCAATAGTTCACTGCCGCATTGTGGGCAGTTTCGTCCAAGAGGTTTTGCCATTTTGAGGCTGACAATATTGGTTTTACCGGCATCAATTTTTTCGATAAACGGATAGTAAAAATCGAGTAAAATTTTATGCCACGATTTTCCGCTCTCGCTGATCTCATCAAGGGTCTCTTCCATGGTTGCGGTAAAAGAAGCATCAACAATTTCATTAAAATGCGTTTCCAGCATCTCCGTTACCGTAAACGCTATCTCTGTCGGTATGATGGCACGTTTTTCAATCTCAATGTAATTACGGGCTTGGAGGGTACTGATCGTCGGTGCATACGTTGATGGACGACCGATCCCTTCGGATTCGAGTTTTTTGATCAAGCTCGCTTCGGAGTAGCGCGATGGCGGCTCGGTGAAATGTTGTTCCGTCGATATGCTTTGGATATCAATTGCATCACCCGTTGTAAGAGAGGGGAGAAGCTTATCTTTATCATCGCTTCCCGTTACACGGTAAAACCCGTCAAACAAAAGTTTACGTCCTGTCGCTCTAAACTGTGCGTTAGGAGATTCAAATGTAATACTTTGCTGCTCGAAACGGGCATCGTTCATCTGACACGCCAAAAAGCGGTTATAGATCAAACGGTAGAGTTTAATCTCATCGGGCTTGAGAAACGTTGCCGCTATCTCAGGGGTAAAGTCAAGCATCGTCGGGCGAATCGCTTCATGCGCCTCTTGTGCCCCTTTGGATTTTTTCGTATAAACTTTTACCTCTTTAGGGAGATACTCTTTGCCATAACGGTTCAAAATCACTTCACGTGCCGCTTCAACGGCTTCGGCTGCAAGATTAAGAGAATCGGTACGCATATAGGTGATAACACCGCTGGTACCATCAGGCGTTTTTACCCCTTCATAGAGTGCTTGCGCCACCATCATTGTTTTCTTTGGAGAGAAACCGAGCTGTGAAGAGGCCGTTTGTTGAAGCGTAGAGGTCATAAACGGCGGCGGAGTAGAGCTTTTACGCTCTTTCGTTTCGATCTCACCGACTTTAAATGCCTCTTTTTTCAGCGTCTCTACAATCCGCTTAGCAACATCTCCTGTTTTAATCGTGAGTTTATCGATTTTCTCATTTTCAAAATTTACGAGAGTTGCTTCGATATCGGTTTTAAATAGCGTATCGATCGTCCAATACTCTTCGGGAATAAAGGCACGGATTTCACGTTCACGATCTATTACAATTTTAAGAGTTGAAGACTGTACACGTCCGGCAGAGAGACCTTTTTGGATTTTACTGGCAAGAAGCGGAGAGAGCTTATACCCCACGATACGATCGAGTAAACGGCGAGCTTGCTGTGCGTTAACACGATCCATATCGATGGTACGAGGGGTTTCAAGTGCGTGAATAATCGCATTTTTTGTAATCTCATGAAACACGATACGAGGTAGTGATTCAGGGTCTTTATCGATAGCGTGAGCAATATGCCACCCGATCGCTTCCCCCTCACGGTCTTCGTCGGTCGCGATGTAGATGGTATCACTTTTCTTCGCCAATTCCTGAATTTGTTTGACCGTAGCGGTACTATCTTCACTAATACGATATTCGGCGACGATTTTCTCATCATCAATTTTAATACCGAAGCGGTTTTTAGGGAGATCTCGAATGTGCCCCTTGGACGCAATTACCTCGTAATCTTTAGAGAGAAAGTTTTTAATGGTCTTGGCTTTGGCCGGAGACTCTACAATGATGAGTTTCAAAAAGTGAATCCTATATATATGGATGAATTTCGAAAGTGTAACAAAAAAATGTCAAAATAAAGCCATATTAAGAAACTAACCTCTCCACGCTCTCTCCCGCCATGTATCTACATGAACGAAGCTAGAATAGATGCCGATTCCTGCTCCACCGCACATTCGGAGGAGTCGAGCCAAATAATCGCTAGGTATCCCATCGATTTTAATATCGGCCGCTTTACCGTACAAATGCATCGAGTTAAAGGCGGCCCCTTCGATTGAGTTATTCGTATGTTCGGTTCGATAGCCTGAGGTTAGTATGATGGGACGGTTAATATGGTTGCTCGATAACCACTGCTGTGCTTTTGCTAAGACTATAAATAAATTGGGGTCCATTTGTACCGCTACACCGGCACGTATATCGGCAAAAATGCGGCATAAATCGCTATACCCCTCTTCTTCTATCTTCCCATTTCGGACAAAAGGGATTTTATAGGCAGTACCGTTTCGAATCACATTCAGAACTTCATCCTTCTCTTTCACGTTTGCATAAAGCGGTGCGGCAATACTTAGCGTAAATGCACTTTGTATAAAGGCTCTCCGCGTGGGATCAAAAAGGGAAGACTCACTCGTTTTACTATCCATGGTATGCACTATTCTTCTTCTATTATTTATCTAATAGTCAAGAATAAGCAATTAATAGTCCATCTTATTCTTATAGCATCAAGGTCTTATTAAAAAAACGAAATTTAAAATTGGCACACTTCTTGCTTTTTATCCTCAAATAATCTCTAAGAAAGTGGCGGCATGAACTATTTTTGGTCATTTCTTTTCCTTACACTCTCGCTAAATGCGGCTTATAACCCGTTTTTCCGTGAACCTGTAAAACCGAAGAAAGCTCCAGCAGCAACGTCAGAAGTACGTCCTATGCCTCTGCCGCCACTACTGGCACCTCCCTCATTACCGGCGGCAAAATCGGTTTTCGATCTTTCCCAGTTAGTCTATAACTGTTTTTTAGAGACCGAAAAAGGGAAATTTATTCTTCTTAAAATAGGAAGCAATACTGTTGTTCTCAAAGAAGGGGACCCTTTTTATGCGAACAACACTAAATATTTCATACGAAACATCACCAGCAACTATATTACGGTTGATGATGCCGGACGAACTCAAACTATCTATTTTACGACAGGAGATCGATAATGCGTTCCCTTATACTTGCTGTCGTCCTTTTAGGATTGAGCGGATGCAGTGTCGCCAGTAAAAAAGAGACGCTTACTCCGGAAATGCAGCTCAAGGAGTTGGATAACAATATTACTCAAATTCAACGCTCCGAGCCGGCAATGCAAATCGTCGAAGTCAATGCCGATAATTTTAATATTGAACCTCAAATTATTCCCGATAAAGAGATCATCAAACGGGCTAAAATAATGGGTGCGGAACTCAGCGATGTCATTGCGTTACTGACTGAAGCGACGAATGAGAATATTATTTTCCAACTTCAGGCTGAGTCCGTAAACTCCAATAGATATAACAACACTGCAGTAGGAAGTACAAATACTAATAATGCATACTCAGGGAAAAATGATTATCTACTTTCCGAGACTAACATTAACCTTTCTGCTTCCAACATCTCTTTCGGAAAGGTACTTCAAAAAACCGTTGGTGATAAACTCAGCATTCTTTATAATGATGATACCTTTTATCTAGGAAATATGCGAACTGTAACGCTTAAAATTCCTTCCGTAAACGGCCTTCCTGAAATCCTTAAATCAAGTATCTCATCTATGGGTGCAAGCAATGTCACCACAGATGCCATCACCTCTTCGGTCAGTTTTTCAGCACGTGAAAAAGAGTACGGCGATATTATGAAATATCTTGAAATACTTCGTAACAATCTCTATGTTATCGAGTATGAAATTTCAATTTACGATGTCGAGCTCAAAGACAATTATGCCCTTGGAATAGATTGGAGTCTTGTCCCTACACTCGCACAAAACGGTATCGGTTTTGTCGCTTCTGCCGCGGCAGGACTAGGCTCAGCCGGCACATCTGCCGCTCCGCTTACTTTTGGGATGATCTTGAAAAATGATAACTACAACGGAAAAGCTCTCGTTAATGCTCTGGAAAATTTTGGAAAAGTTGAAAGTGTCCAACGACCAAAACTTTTGGGGCTTGCCGGAACCAACGTGAAGCTGACCGACGGTATCGAAGCACCTTACATCAGCGGTATTCAAAATACCTCTGTCGGTAATGGAACTTCTCAGGTTTCTACCACCAGCGCAATGGCACTCAGCGGCTTAGAGATCAACCTTAAATCCAATATGCTTGATGGAACCGTTATCACCGATATCGGTCTCAAAATCAATGATATCGTAGGATATACCTCATTTGAAGTTAATGGAAATAAATTTTCTCAACCTCAAACTGTCACTAAAGCTATCAATAACACCATGCGTGTTCAGCCGGGTGTTCCTATCGTCATCTCCGGTCTTTTCCGCAACAAAAGCGATAAAGGATGGAGCGGGCTTCCGGGTCTGGGTGATAGCGCAGCAGGTGTAGTGGGCGGAGCTCGTCACACTTCCAGTACAAAAAGCGAGATGGTTATCGTTGTTACCCCTCGTGTAATCAAGTATGTGATGAAATAATCATGGCAATTTTTACAGCTGGATCTCTTAACTTTAACAGTGATATAGACAATATCCGCACGCAGGTATATCGCCTCGCACGCAGTGATCTTGACTCTGCTGCCGTTAAAGTCTCGTTAAGAAAACACTCAGATGGAATTAATTACGTCGCATTTCTTCCTAGAGAGAAACTTGACTATGAAAATATTCTCGTTCTTGCTTCCAAAAATCAAGGCAAAAGCGTCATTATTTTTGAGCTCGATTATAAAAACGTCGGAGTAGTACTCGAAGATGACAAAATCATCGACTACATTCTTGACAAACCCGAAGAATTTGCGACAGAACGAGGTTATGGAACTCTTTATGCTGACAATACCAAAGGGGACAAACTCGTCTCGCTCAATCTTGATAAGGAGCGTAGAGAAACGCGGATCGGCAGCTTTTTGATTGCTTGTACCGTCGTTGTCACCTCGGGAATTTTGTATGCGGGATATGGCTATTTAAATGCGACCGAGATCAATCTTACTAATAGGGATGCACTCGTTAAAGAGTATAAACAGTTGGTGAGTGAAAATTGCCAGACATCGTTTGCTATGACCAAAAAAGTGGACATCGTCCGCGAACTGGAGAAAATTGAGGAGATGACAAAATCTACGGAGTCCACCCTTCAGCAGATAAGCTATCGTGATGATAGCTTATGTGCTGAGGTGGTGACACCAAACCTCAACGCTTTTGTCAGGTTGTTACCACCAGAAGCAGAAATTATAAAGGAAGACGTTGCTCAGGGCATCGTGCAGTATTGTAATGAAAAAATATAGTCTTGTTGGTCTCTTTGTTGTTATTTTAGTAACAATCTTAGTCGCAACATACTTCTATTTTCTCGATATTGTCTACGAGAACAAAACGGTAGCCGAAGAGGTGAAGACCTTTAGTGCTTTAAAAACTGCCGTTGAGCAGCCAGTTGCTGTGTATGCAGAAGGTGATGTTCTGCGTACTAAAAATGATCAATACGAAGCAATGATTCAAGAATTGGATATGAATGCTGAAGTAAAGATCGACAAACGAAAATTAATTATCCAAGGAGGCATTCATGACACCTATTCATACTTACTATTGAAACGGCTCTTGGATGTTGTCAAAAACGATGACGTTGAATTAGTCAGCAGCTGTATAGGACAAGGGTGCACAGGGGATGAATTTGGATTTTCTATCGTCATCCATCCTTATGTGTTAAAGCTTCCAAATTAAAAAAACCGATCGAGCGGGCAAAGAACTGCAGATCAAAAAAAAGGATACACAATGAAACAGTACACAGGAATGAGAAAAGGTATCTCTCTCGTAGAGATGATTATTGCGATTATTTTATTCGCAGCTTTGGCGACTATCGGTCTTAAATATAGCAAAAACTATATCAATACCGATCTTCAAGCGATGAAAGCACGTGTTGCAGCGGCAATGGAGCAGGGAAGACAACTCTCAGATGCGTATAAAATCTATACTGTCGAATACGGTGATTTAAATCAAACATCAGACTTGAACTCTACTGCATCTATGGTTATGACAAACCTTCCAGTTCCGGTAAGTGAAATTACCACAAATACAATTTGGGATTACAATTCTTCAATCTCAACTACGTATACTAAAAAAGCGTTCACAATTCCTGTTGATGCAAACGATTCATTAACATCAGATGAGCAGTATTGTAAACTATGGAACCGTGACTTTAACACCTCTATCACAGAACTCAACGTCAGTGCCGGTGAAAATATGGGAACAGTCGATGGCTATCTTGCAGCTGGAATTATGAATTTCTGTGCAGGTACAACTGGAACTTACACTATTTTTGTTACATTGCCATAATCGATTAACTTTTTCATGTCATGAATCTATTCTCCCACCTTTAGTGTGGGAGAGATTCAAACTGCTTTTTCTTCCTTTTAAAATCTCATACTCTTATAATTGCCAAATTGGACTGCTTTTTGCTACTAAATTAAAGATTCCCATCATAAAACCGATTTTGCAGTTTGAAACTCAAAGTCACGCAACATAAAGGATGCACAATGGCACATACCACAAGAATGAGAAAAGGTATCTCTCTCGTAGAGATGATTATTGCGATTATTTTATTCGCAGCTTTGGCGACTATCGGTCTTAAATACAGTAAAAACTATCTTAGTACTGAACTTCAGGCGATGAAAGCACGTGTTGCTGCGGCAATGGAGCAAGGAAAACAACTCTCCGATGCGTATAAAATCTATACTGTCGAATACGGTGATTTAAATCAAACATCAGATTTAAATGCTACTGCTACACGCATTATGACAAGTCTTCCGATTCCAATCACTGAAATTACCAATGATACCGGATGGGAATATAATTCCTCTATCTCAACGACATATACCAAAAAAGCGTTCACGATTGCTGTTGATGCAAACCAATCAGCAACTTCGGATGAGCAGTATTGTAAATTGTGGAACCGTGACTTTAACACCTCTATCACAGAACTCAACGTCAGTGCCGGTGAGAATATGGGAACAGTCGATGGCTATCTTGCTGCAGGTATTTTAAACTTCTGCGCCGGAACTGCTGGAACTTACACTATTTTTGTTACCTTACCGTAACTATTTTCACTATCCACTCTCTGTCATGAATCCTTTCTTGCCCATTGCGGCAAGAGCTTCCATTCACCTTTATTTCAAAACATTAAACTTTTTTTATTTATAGCCGATATCGTACAATACCGTGTTATAAAAGGAGTTTGACATGAAAAAGCCCTACCAAGGAATGAGAAAGGGTATCTCTTTAGTTGAGATGACGATTGCCGTCATTTTATTCGGCGTGTTAGCGACGATAGCCATGCTTTATTATAAAAGTCTATTTAACATCGATTTGACTGCTAAAAAAGCGCGCGTCGCGGCATTAATGGATCAAGCATATCAACTCTCAGGTGCTTACGATGTTTATTTAGCGCAAATGGGAGTTTCTCCGACTGATGCCAATTTGAGTGATTTCAATGCTTCTAACGTAATGATTCTTAGAAGTCTTCCACGTGATATTAGCGAAATGACATCTATTGGGTGGGAATTAAACACTTCAATTGTAAATGGCCGACCAGGATTTACGTTCCCAATTGATCTCAATGGAACTAGCTATACAACTTTAAAAGATGATGATGTTTATTGTGCTATTTTCAATCATGAACTTAATAATAGTATAGAGTATAATGCGACGAACAATAGTGATTTTGGAAGTCTTTCAGCCAATGCCGCTTTATATGATGAATTCTGTTATACAGATGTATCAAATAAACATTGGATCGTCATTCTTAAATAAGGTATCATTTGTATTCAAAAGCTTTTACACTGATTGAACTGGCTATTACCATCTTCCTAGCAGGTTTGCTAGGAAGTCTTGGATATTTTTATTTCAATACTTTTACCGTAAAAAAGTTGCAATATAAAACTACAATTCAATCACACATCAATTTGATAGAATCAATGGTTTTTCAGTGTAAAAGCCTCTCAGAACAGTTTCCAAAAGAGCTCAATACCTCCACAGATGCATCTAATTCACTTTTAACTGAACTCGAATGCAATACAACAATGCCTTATCCCTTAAATGGCGGAAGAAATGGTTTCGTCCCCGTTCCACCAAGCGGGTTTACCCCCTACAGGGCAACTGAAACAGGAAGTGAATTCTACGTTATCACAACTGCAGAAAACAATTCTACTCAACACGAAGCTCTACAGAAACTTATCGTTAATTACACTTCTCAACAAGCGACATTGGAATCAAACGCCACCTCTACAACCTTCAAATTTTACCTATCACGCTGATTATTGACTTTTTGTGTTATAATTAAACCAAAAAGTACCTAATGAACATCAAGAAGATACTAACGCCAAAACAGCTTGAAGTATGCCAAAAAGAGCAATACTATTTTCAGCAAATCGGCATAAAAAAACATCTTCTCGATATTGCACTTTCCCATCACTTTATCCAAAAAAAAGAGTCTTCTAAAACGTATAACCTTGAACTCATGAAAGAGTATGAGATGGTCATTGCCGAAGAGCGCGATGATCTCCTTAAAATTTTACGTAAAGAACTTTTGGGCGAAAAGCGTCTTGCCGAACTCAGCCAAAAAGTACACAAAAAAGTTGAACAAAAAAATATCCCCGTACGGGAATTTCAGCAAAAATATACGGCACTTCTTCGTGTTGATCCTGAAAGTATTGAACGTAAAATCAAGCAGTTCAATGCCATGGATGACGGTGAAGATGAAGTTATCGATATTTTTGAAATGCTCCTCGAATACGGCATTCAGCGTTCTGCCAGTGATATTCATATCAATGCCTACGAATCGTTTTACTGGCTTCGCTATCGAATTGACGGAAAAATCGTAGCTCGCTACCTTCTCAATCATGAACTCGCGGGACGCTTTGCCCTGATTATAAAAGAGCGCTGTAATATCGATATGATTAATGTTTATGCACCACAGGGGGGAAGTTTTTCACGTGAATACGAAAATCGCACCATCGATTTTCGTATCGAGATTGCCCCCTCCCAGTATGGAGAAAATATCGTATTACGTATTTTAGACAAATCCACTAATATTAAATCTCTCAATTCACTCTTTCCAAAAAGCCACCCGATGTCAGAGCACGTGCACCATTTCGTCAACCAATCGAGCGGCTTCTTTCTCGTTGTAGGTCCTACCGGAAGCGGAAAGACAACAACCCTTAATGCAATTTTAAACCAGCGTGACCGACTCCATGAGATTATCTACACCATTGAAGACCCGATCGAATACAAAATCGATTTCGTTACCCAGTATCAGATTAATGATGCCAGTGGTTTTACATTCGCCGAAGGGATGAAATCGATTATGCGTCAAGATCCTGACGTCATCGTTATCGGGGAAATGCGTGATCGTGAATCGATCCTCACGGGACTCAAAGCCGCGCACAGTGGGCATATGGTTTTCTCAACACTGCATACCCCAAACAGTTTCATGGCGATGGAGCGTATCCGTGATGAGGGGGGCGATCTTTTTATCCTTGCCTATTCACTCAGCGGTGTCGTCGCACAGCGCCTTATTCCAAAGCTTTGTACCTGCAAACAGCCATGTAGCGTCGAAGATGGAAAAACATTTTTCGCAACAGAAAATCATGGCTTTGAAAAAGGAGGATGTATACGGTGTAATTTTACCGGCTACAGCGGACGAGCATTACTCATGGATATGGTATTCATCCCAGGAGACATGAAAGTACGTTATCAATTTTACCTTGCCCTTAAAAATAGTACGGTTTTCAAAGCGTGGGAGCATTTCATCACGTTTAGCTATTTTCAGTCAGCCGCTTATCTGTTTGAAATGGGATTGTGTGATTATGAAACGCTTTCCAGTGAATTGTTGTCATTAGGATACGTCCATGAAACCTGATATCCTAACCCTCTTAAAAACCCTTCAGCTATCATTGGAAAACGGTAAAAGTCTCACCAACGCATTAACATTGCTACAAAACACAACGGAAAATAAAGATGAACGTACTGCCTATGAAAATATTACCCGCTCCATACAAGAGGGTGCCTCTTTTTCAAAAGCAGTAGAACGATATGTCTCGCCCTCCCCCGATATTATTCAGTTTGTAGCTATGGCGGAAAAAGGGGGATCGTTTGTTAAAACTCTAAAATCGGTCGTAAATTATCTAGAGATCAAAAATAAATTTCACCAAGAATCAAATGACAAAATAGCCCTCCCTTTAATCTATTTCTCATTGACCGCCATTATTATCATTTTTGTCCGTTTTTTTGCTGTCCCTTTTCATTTATCCGAAGCCAAAACGTATGATCCTAAGATTTATGAAGTTATCGTGGAGCATTTAAATATGGCTGAAGTGTTAAGCAATGTTCTTTTTGGCGGACTTCTTCTCTTTTCGTTCTATTTTTTTGTTGTGATGATAGCCCTCTTTAGCTATACAGAAGTAATACAAGGATTAGCTAAACGAGCGGCTTCTCATCTTCCTATGGCTTCAAAAATTATTGAGTATTTTGAAAAATTCATATTGCTGAGCTTGCTCAGTGAAATGTTAAAAAATGGGGTTTCCTTAAAAATTGCCTTTCAAACTGCTGCAAACAGCACCCTCGTACCCCATATAGCAAGACAGTTTGAAGGTATTTTATCCCAAGTGAGCCGAGGTGAAAAGAACTTCTGGATTATCCCGTTTTTCGAAAATATTGAACAGCAATTACTCGCCGGAGCAGGCAACGTCGCGCAATTGAGTGATATGTTAGGACAATTTGCAGACCGAGCACGATTGAATGCTCTCACCATGGCAACCAAGTTTTTTCGTATCATCACGATAATGGCTATCTTATTGTTAGCCTTTGCTGTATTCGTCGAGTTTTTTACCATTGTCTTGACTCAAGTTTTGATACAACAAGAGGTTATCAACCAAGCAGGACGAGCGTAATGAGAAAAGGATTTATGCTAGTAGAGGTCATGGTCGCTATCATAATGGCTGGAATTCTTGCCGCTGTTCTTGCGACAATGGGCTATTATACCCTTATACAAGGCAACACCCTCAAACAACAAAACAGTAAAACAATGATTGAAGTCATCCGGAGCCGTTTGCTCAACGCCGCAGCAAATCCGGATAATGACTCTTATTTTGAACTGCTTAAAGAGGTAAATTCTACGGTTCCGGTAGTCATAGGTTTAGGAAAAGATGCATGGGGAAGAAATATTTTCTATGCTACGTATGATTACGGTACCGATAACAATAACTCAACCTATGCCAATACAAAAGTCCAAATATCTCCTAACCTCAATGTGTTAGGTCGTCTTATCAGCCGAGGAGAAGACGGTATATTAGATACGGATGAAAATGACTCAATAGCACAAAACGATGACATTATGCTCGAAATTGGAATTGGTGAAACCAACCACTTAAAACTCTATAACGGCTCGGAAGTTGCCACCCAAACACGCGGTTATAACAGTGCAATCGTGGCACTTTCTACGGACCCACTTCCAACTTCACCTATTAATGGAACCATCTTATTTCTACGTGATACTAACGTAACAAAAATTTATGACATCAATACCACCAGTTGGATACAAATTTCTCCCTAACCATTAAACCTTTTAGTATATTTTCCGATATAGTTTATAACAGCAAGGACGCTGAACTAACTTAAGAGCAAAATGCTCTTGCGATAAAAGGATTTATCATGGGTTTCAGAATTAACACCAATATTAGTGCAATGAATGCACATACAAACGCAACTATGAATAACCGTAGTTTGGACGATTCCCTCTCTAAACTCAGTTCGGGTCTTCGTATTAACAAAGCGGCAGACGATGCTTCTGGAATGGCAATTGCCGATTCACTCCGTTCTCAAGCCAACTCGCTCGGTCAAGCAATTTCAAATGCCAATGATGCGGTAGGAATTGTACAAACTGCCGATAAAGCGATGGATGAGCAGGTAAAAATCCTCGATACCATCAAAACCAAAGCGATTCAATCTGCTTCTGACTCTCAAACGGCATCATCTCGCGAAGCGATTCAAAAAGATATTAACCGTCTTATCGAGCAATTGGACAATATTGCTAAAACAACTACCTTTAACGGTCAAACACTGTTGTCAGGTACTTTCTCTAACAAAGAGTTCCAAGTTGGAGCATATAGCAACCAATCAATCAAAACTTCTATCGCTAATACCCAAAGTCTTGCAGTCGGTGCGATCTCTCAACGTCAAGATATTTCTCAATTAGGAAATACTTTTGCAGTTGCAGCAGGTGCAACCAATGTCCTTGGAGCAACTACTCTTTCA
>DLUI01000114.1 GCA_002742695.1 Sulfuricurvum kujiense
CGGACGATGATGTCTTGGAGGGTGAAGGTGAGACCGTGTCCGATATGGAGCCGTCCCGTAACGTTCGGCGGAGGCATCATGATGGCAAAATGTTTGTCCGGCTTTGCGATCGATTTATTTCCGTCGATTTCGAAATAACCCCGATTTTCCCAGATGGGATAGTAGTTTTCTTCAATATTTTTGGGATCGTAGTGGGTAGCTGACATAATAGGACCTTGGGTACAGAAAATATCGCGAATTATACCAAATTTCAGAGGAACACTAATTGCTTTGCTTTAAGTATTAATAATCAAAGGGTAATCATGCAGTATGATGTGAAATCAACGATATTAGGATTTGATCAAGTAACCAAGGTAGAGTTGAGCGAAATCGATGAGATGTTTGCTACTCTTAAAAGTTGTGATGGAAGTAAAGTTAGTTTTACCCTTGTTAATCCGTACCTATTGCGTGAATACTCTTTTGATCTCCCTACCTCGATTCGAGTTTTACTCGACATTAACGAAGATTCAAAGGTAGTGGTATATAATATCGCAGTTATTCAAGATCCGCTCGATGAATCGTGCATCAACTTCTTAGCTCCGCTTATTTTTAATCAAGACAACGCGACTATGGCACAAGCGGTATTAGATGTGAAAAATCACCCCGGTCTCGGTTTAGCCGAACCGATCAAAAAATTTAAATCATAATTTAGCCTCATATTATAGGGGCTTTAAGGAGCCTCTTGCCTCTCTCGCGTCTCAACGATCAGCAATATACCGCCGCAACCGCCCCTTATGGACATAATCTTATTATCGCTTCGGCAGGGACGGGGAAAACCTCTACGATTGTGGGGCGTATCGCCTATCTTATCTCCAAAAACGTCAAACCCGAAGAGATTTTACTTCTGACATTTACCAATAAAGCTGCGGCGGAGATGGTGGAGCGGGTAGCGGCATTTTTCGGTCGTGAAGTCGCTTCCAAAATTGATGCGGGGACGTTTCACGCGGTGAGCTACCGATGGCTTAAACGCAAAGAGGGGAAAGTGGTTCTCAAACAGCCTCGTGAACTCAAAACCCTTTTTCGAAGCGTTTATGAGAAACGGACATTTAGCCACATCGACTGCGCGACCTCGGCGTACGGAGCCAATTATCTCTATGATGTCTATTCGTTTTATCAAAACACGGAGATGAATGTCAATTTTGAAGAGTGGATTCTGACCCGTCAGGATGAACACGCGGTGTATGCGGCCATCTATGCCGATATTATCGATGAGTTTGAAGCGTTAAAAAAAGAGTACGGGTTCGTCAATTTCAACGACTTACTGCTTCATATGCGTGCTTTGGCATTAGAGAGCGATTTGGGGTACAAAGAGGTCTTGATCGACGAGTACCAAGATACGAATGCCCTTCAGGGGACACTGATCAATGCTATGCGTCCGCCATCGCTCTTTTGTGTCGGAGATTATGATCAGAGCATCTATGCCTTTAACGGTGCCGATATCTCCATTATCGGCTCATTCACGACCAATTTTCCCGATGCCGAGGTCTATACCCTCAACAAAAATTACCGCTCGACCGTTCCGATCCTCTCGCTTGCCAACACCGTTATCGCCTACAATGAGCGAATCTATCCCAAAGCACTGGAAGTGACGCGCGACCACGAAGCGCAAAGTCCCGCATTGCTCATTTACGATGAACTCTTTGATCAGTATCACGGGATTGCCCAAAAAATCGGGGATTCCTCTACGAATCGTGAAGAGATCGCGGTGATATTTCGGAACAACGCTTCAGCGGATGGAATAGAGGCGACGTTACGTGAGATGGGGATACCATGCCGCCGTCGCGGAGGCACCAGCTTTTTTGATTCGAAAGAGATTAAAGCCCTTTTGGATATGTATACGTTGCTCGTGAACGAATCGGATATGATGGCGTTTATCCATCTGTTTGATTATGCCAAAGGGGTAGGGAGTGCGATTGCCAAAGAGCTGTTTGTCGCCTTGCAAAAATTGGGTCGAGGTTCATTCTTGCGCGGTTTGTATTCTCCCGACTCAGAGATTTCTAATCCGTTTGAGAAACGGCGATTGAACCATCAGTTGGGACTGTTTGACGATTATGCGGAGCTAGGGAGTGCAGGGCGGTTTGCAAAGCTAGGATTAGACCCAAATTTTATGGGGAATCCGATTTTAAAACATGCCAAACTGACCAAAGATTCGGCTACCTTTTTACACGATCTATTTACCCTTTTTCGGCAGTTGCGGGATATTAAAGAACCCAAAGCCGCCGTTCAAAAAATAGCCCTTTCGGCACTTTATGGACATGTGATTGAGCACTTGTCCCATCGTCGTGCCATGACGGAGAACGGTTCGATCGATGAGAAGGCGAAGAGCGAATCACAAGAGCGAATCCGTCGAAAATGTACGATTTTATTCGAACTTTCCCGTCCTTACAAAGATCATGAACGTTTTTTAAATGCAATGGTATTGGGGTCTCAGGATTTGACGCAGGGTGAGGGGGTACATTTGCTCAGTATCCATGCCTCCAAAGGGTTGGAGTATCAAGAGGTGTATGTGATCGATTTGATGGACGGTCGCTTTCCCAATCGAAAGCTGATGAGCCGTAGCGGAAGTATCGAAGAAGAGAGACGGCTCTTTTATGTCTCCGTTACACGGGCGAAAGATCGCCTCTTTTTGAGCTATGCGAAGTATGACAAAATCAAAAAAAGCAATTTTGTCCCCTCACAGTTTTTATTTGAGGCAGGATTGATCCCCAAAGATGAACTGTACGCGGCACTCGTCGCGAAGGGTACCAACGAAGAGGCTTAAAAAAACCTCTTTTTAGCGGCGTCCCTGTACCGCATTCCCCATCTCCCACATCGGCAAGAAAATACCCAGTGCCAATAATACAACCATACACGCAATGAGCAAAAGCATAATCGGTTCAACCGCTTCCGAGAGGCCGTCGATAATGGCGTCGAATTTCATTTTATAGTATTCCATAACTTTTTGCATCATCGCATCTAGCTGACCGCTTGATTCACCGGCAGAGATCATTTGAATAATCATATTTTCGAAAAGTTTTGTTTCGGCTAAACCGTCGTGGAGAGTTCCCCCTTTTTCGACCGTTTGACGTACGGTTAACAGCTTTTCTTGCAACGGCAGCGAATCGATCATCGCAATCGATGTTTCCAAAGCTTCTGCTATCGGAATACCGGCGCGAACCAATTCGGAAAATACCAAGGTAAAACGGTTTAGCGTCGCGTACATAATAATGCTCTTGATGAGATAAGTTCTGAGTAAAAACTGGTGCCATTTGTATCTGAAGTCACGGTTATGGTTGAGCATATATCGGAATGCAAAAATGAAAATAAAAATTCCGGCCAATACGTATAGACCGTACGTATTAAAAAGGTGTTCCAAAAAGAGCAAAATCTTGGTCGGGAGGGGAAGCTCTGCCCCCAACTGTTCAAAAATAGTTTTAAATTGGGGGACAACATACGAGATAAGGACGGTAAAGGCAATGGCCATTGCAATCATAACGTTACGCGGATAGGCCATCGCTTTTTTAAATTTGATGATATTGCGGCGGATCTCTTCGAGCATATCGGCAAGCTTATGAAGCGCTTCCGCCATATTACCGGTTTTTTCTCCCAGTTCAATCATAGCCAGTGATAGGTTTCCCAACTCATAGCTAAAATTATGAGCCGAGTGAGAGAGGCTATGTCCGGCATTAATATCTTCAGCAATAGTACCTAATACGGTCTGTAATGTCTTATCTGTTGTTGCTTCAGCAATCTCTTTGAGGGAATCATGGATAGAGATACCGGCATTTGTCATAACGGCGAGCTGTCTTATAGCGGCAATAAGGGAATCTTGTTTGAGTTTTCGTTTTCTGATATTGGAAAAGAAACTCTCTTTTAAACGTCTCAGCTGATCTTCCAGCGGGGGGGCGGCTTCGGTTATTTTTAACACCATCCCCGTGTATTTGATTTTCGCTAAATAGTGAGCCTCTTTTTTACTCTCGGCATAAAAACCGACATCGGTTTTTTTCCCTTTTGTGAGGATTGTTGCTGTAAAGTATTTCATCCTTTTGCCACCCTTAGTATTTCATCAAATGTTGTTATTCCATGAACCGCTTTAGCCATTCCGTTCTCAAACATTCCTATAAATCCTTCCCGTTTTGCTTCTTTTAGGAGATCCTCTTTTGACGCCCCTCTAGCAATCATACTGGAGAGCTCTTCCGTAATCGGGAGAACTTCACAAATCATTTCCCGTCCCATATATCCCGATCCGTTGCACTCTTTACATCCGGCTCCTTCATAAAAAACCGTATGGGGAGGGATCATAGCGCTGTACTCTTGAAGCAATGTTTGAGGGATGTCAACCTCTTTTTTACAATGGTTACAAATGCGACGAACAAGGCGCTGCGCTTGTATGGCAACAAGGGCACCGCTGATCAGATAGGGTTCAATCCCCATATCAGACATACGCGGAATAGCACTGATCGCATCATTGGTATGAAGGGTAGAGATAACAAGGTGACCGGTCAGAGCCGCTTTAATCGCAATCTCCAGCGTTTCATGGTCACGAATCTCCCCGATCATAATTTTATCGGGGTCTTGGCGGAGGATGGAGCGGAGTGCATCGGCAAACGAGAGTCCTACTTTTGGGTTCACTTGAACTTGTTGAATCAGATTCATACGGTACTCAACCGGATCTTCGACGGTGATGACTTTGTCCTCTACGTTACGAAGTTCATTCAGGGCACCGTAAAGGGTAGTCGTTTTACCGCTTCCGGTAGGACCGGTAACCAAGATAATACCAAAGGGGGATTGTAGCCCTTTAATCAGCTTCTGGTAGCTCTCCGAATCCATTCCGGAATCTTCGAGTTTGACAAGAGCCTTGGTTTTATCCAGAATACGCATAACAATCGATTCACCATAGATTATAGGAAGTGTTGAGAGACGAAAATCAAACTCCGCGTCCATAACCATAGCGGAGAAACGTCCATCTTGCGGCTTACGGCGTTCGGCAATATCAAGATTAGCCAAGAGTTTAATCCGTGAAGCGAGCGGAGGGTAAATGTCCCGATCGAAAATAAAGATTTCTGCCAATTTGCCATCCACCCGTCCTCGAACTACGCAGTTTCTCTCTGTCGGTTCGATGTGGATATCACTCGCCCGTCCTTTGATACATGCTTTTAGGATAACATCGATAAGCTGCAGTATAGAAGAGGCCTCTTGCTGTTCTTCAATGGTTCCGATATTACGCAATTCGTTACGGATATTGGTAACGAGTTCTTTGACACTGTCTTTAAGCTCCATTTTAAATAAATAGGCTTGGATCTGTTTTTCGGTAGCAACGGCGATTTTTATCGATTTTCGGGGAAAAAGACGTTGAATGGACTCTTGTGCCTCAAGATTAAGGGGATCTGCAAATGCAACGACGACATACATATCATCCTGTGAAATAGGGAGAGCATTGTAGCGTTTAAGCTGAATCGTTGGTATTTTCTCAATGAGTCGATAATCCATATCAATGGAATCAAGATCCATAAAAGGGACTTCAATAACTTCGGCTAAATGGGTTAGAATAGAAGTTTCATCTAAAAAATGGTAATTTTTAATGATGGAGAGTTCATACCGTCCAAGACGGATCTGCTCAACGATAAAGCGTTTGATAAAATTAGTCGAAATTGCACCTACTTTGGTGAGGGTTTCCAAAACGGTATCATCCTGAACCCCTCTGGATGTCAGACGATCAATTTGTTGTTGCGAGATATGGCGCTTTTCTAATAAGTCATGCGTGATGCGATCCATACACTCTATCCTTTTCTAATACACATGGTGAAATGTCAATATTTTATCATAGTATTCATCTATAGCTATGCTTTTTTGTCCGTTTGTTTCAGACGCATAGAGTTTATAGCTCAAACGTGTATCGGAAGAGTCTTGATACTCTTTGATAAATTGCTCAGTTTGAGGATTTTTGAGATACAAATCAAATACTTTGGAGAGCAAGTAGGTACTACTGGGAAATTTAAGATTTTGAATCGGTTTATTATCGTACAAAGCTTGCATCAGAAGTTTTTTCTGCATTACGATAACGGAAAAATAGGCAGCATTGGCACGGGATTCTTTGGTTTGATTTAGAGTCATTATCGGTGCAGCCAAACGATCGATGGAATCTGCTTTGAGGCATGAAAAGGCATACAAAGAGATATAAGCTTCATCCCCTTTATGGTAGGGAAATCCTTGAAACCCAAGATTACAAGCTGCAAGATAGTTCCCCTGCTGATAGAGGTTATATAGCCGCTGTTTGGAATCAGCGAAAGAAGGTACTATTATTAAAATGATGAAGAGTAAAAATTTCATTTAAAGGAACCTTGTTCAATTGAATCGAGTAAGGAGCGTGCCGATTCGGAATTAGAGTCTGAGATATAAAGCTGCAATGTTTTTTTCGCTTGCTCTACTCTGCCGAGTTTGACGAGTGATTTGGCAAAAATAATCCAACTTTCATCTATTTTATTATTTAAATTATTGGTCTTTAATGAAAAATTATAAGCCTCACTATAATTGCCGTGATCATAATGGTAACGGGCAATAAATAAGCCAAGATTAGAATTTGATGTCTCTTTGAAGCGGCGTTCAACACTCTCTATATCAATTTTGGATTCATTACGGTTGAGTGAGAGCGATTTATCACCGGATAAAGGGGAAATAGCCGGAGGGGGCGCTTTTATAGAAGGCGATTCAGGGACGTTTAAAACTTTCGTAGCCGGAATACTTTGCTGGAGAGGTTTGGTATTTTGTGCAGTAGAGGCAGCGGCTATGGGTGTTTGAGGTAGTGAGGTTTGAAAGGATTGAACAAAATCCATCGATGGCTCGAGGATATCTTGGGTTTCATCGCTCTTAGGTACTGTTGTTTTAGCCGATGATTCAAGCGGCTCTTTTGCCATAGCTGTCTTTGGTGCATCGGAATCGTGTGAGAGCGAGAGAGCCACCGTCAAAGAGATGAGGAGTAGAAATACCGCACCGATATACGGGGCATACGATTTGATTTTGTATTTTAACCAGCGTCGTTCTAAATTTCGAATATCAAGCACGTATGAGTCCTGTATGAATTGCCGCCATTTCAATCCATTTTGATTTTAAGGCATTGTATTTAATGAGGGTAGGATGGTTTTGTTCATACCAGTAATAGAGACTGAAAAGAGAAAATAATAATTTATTCGTATCCCGATAATTCCCTTTTGTTAGAGAAGTAATCAGTTTCATATTTTTGTCATTAAACATATTGGCAACGTCAAAACAGTTGGCTTTTAATAACTTTTTTTGGACATATACTTTGAGTTCTTCTGCGGAAGCATTCTGGAGTTCGATGCTTTCCCAGATCCGCGTTTGAAAGTGCTCTTTTGCAATCACATCTTCTTTATCGGTTTTATGCAGAGTGATGACAAATTTAATCGCACGTGCATCGGAGATAAGACGAATTTTTTCCATAAGCGATGAGCTGTAGAGTTGCGCTTCATCCAAAAGTACAATGGGGACATCGGGATAGGATACCGCTTCGGCAATTTCTAAAAATCGGGTTAACGTCATCACTTCACGGGGAGAGTGTCCAAATATCCTTTGTGCCAAGACACGGAGGAAATCATCTTCATCCACAATAGGGATATCAAACATCAATACTTTTTGATGTTTGGAGAGGTCGTGGTGGAGTTTATGCAGAAGCATACTTTTCCCCGTCCCCGGTTTACCGAATAAAAGGATCATTTTCAGAGGTTTTTGTACTGAGTTTTTAAGCGATTGATACATATGTGAAACACTGTCAATCTGGACGTAGTCACGCGGGTTAACTACATCCAAAAACAGATCACGCGGTTTTGAGAAAAGAGAATTCTCCATCCGTTATTTACTTTCTGGCTTTGCTTCTTCTTCGATTTGTTTTCCAAGACGCGTATAGCCTAAATCACCTAAGCTAACCGTATCTTTCTCTTTTTTGATAATGTGAGGTTCAATAATGATAACAATCTCTTC
>DLUI01000140.1 GCA_002742695.1 Sulfuricurvum kujiense
CTCTTCGGTCAAATTCGTGCGAGTAATAAAGAGGAGCGGTTTATCGCCAGTGCGATTGCTCAATCTCGGAGATTACGTCAAAGTGCCAGCGAATACGGAATCAAGGCGCTCCGGGGAGAACGTTACTCCTACACCTTGTTTCTCAGTGGATTTGAGATTTTTAGAGCACTTGGGTTGGTGATGGTTCTCTATTCGGATCTCTCCATCGGATTGATGTTCGGGATATTCGGCTATCTGTGGTTTATGATGACCCCCGTGCAGGATTTGCTCTCGATGCAGTACAGTTTTGCTAATGCTAAAAATGCCCTCTCTAGGCTGAATGAGCTGCTTTCACTTCCTATCGAAGAGCAACATCCATCTACGTCGAGTCTATTAGAAAGCGGATCAGCCCTCTCGATTCAGACCCGTGATCTGGTATTCGGATACGATGAAAAAGAACCGGTACTTAAGGGACTGAATATCGATATAAGCTCAGGGACTACGGTAGCGATTATCGGTGCGAGCGGGAGCGGAAAGAGTACCCTTTCTCAACTGTTGGTAGGATTTTATTCCCCCTCATCGGGTGATATACTCTATAATGGTGTGAGTGTTAAAGATATCGGTTTTTCACGGGTCCGAGAGGCAGTTTTTGTTGTCTTGCAGCAACCGTTGATGTTTAATGATACCCTTCGGTTTAATCTGAGTATGGGGGATGAGATCAGCGATGAGGCGATTTGGAATGCACTGAATCTTGCACAGCTTGAGGATTTTGTCCGTACGCTTCCGCATGGTTTGGAGACGCAGGTGGGAAAATTGGGTATCCGCCTCTCCGGCGGCCAGCGTCAGCGTCTCTCCATTGCTCGAATGATCCTTTCTAATCCCAAGGTGGTGATATTTGATGAATCGACCTCGGCACTGGATGTCCATACCGAATCGGCACTCTTTGAAGCATTGGAACCGTTCTTACGGGAAAAAACGGTTATTATTATTGCCCATAGGCTCAGTACTATTACTCGAGCCGATTACATCTATGTCCTTGAAAACGGGACGGTTTTAGAAGAGGGGACACGTAGTTCTCTTGAACATTTGGATGGAAGTTTCAACCGATTCGTCCATAAACAACACTAAGAAGGAGCACTAATGGAAAATAAACTGTTTGTCCGATTTATGATTTTTTCAGCCTTGGGACTTATCACATGGCTTTTTTTCCCTTTTCTAAAAAGTTTTTTTATCGCATTTTTGTTGGCCATCGTCGTATTTCCCCTTTATCGTGCTGTCGAAATTAAAATACGCCCGATTGAGCGTCTTTCATCTATAGCCTCGGTTATTTCGGCCGGTATCGTGACAATGGGGCTCTCTTTGATCCTTTTTGTTCCTATTGCAATGTTTTTATACTATTTGTTTGATCAGCCTGCTAACGTAGTCGGATCCCTTCGGACTTTGAGCGATCAGATCGATACGATCACCAATTATCTTCCCGCTTTTTTGGGATGGATGAAAGAGCCTTTGGATAATTTGATTGTTTTAGGGAAAGCGCATAAGGATGAGATTATAGCCACTCTAGCCGCTTGGCTGGGGAGTGGTTTGCAGACGTTTATGGTGATGTTGGCGGAGATGGCGATGATTGTCGTCTTTTTCTTTTTCCTGACGTGGTATGGACGAAGTATTTTGCTCTTTCTTCTCCCTATTATTCCCCTCTCACGAACACTAAAGCGGGGATTTTTCAGCGATATGATGACGACAACGGCAGTTGTATTTTACACATTGGGCGGCGTTATGCTGGCACAAGGATTGGCGTTTGGTATTTTTATCGCTTTTTTTGAAGGGTACAACCCTTTTTTACTTGGATTTATGACGGCTATTTCGGCTGTTATCCCCGTCGTCGGTACCGCTTTGATATGGGTTCCGGTTGCATTGCATGAATATTTTGAAGGAAATATTATGAATGCATTTATTATTGCGCTTTATTCATGGGCGATGATGGCATTTTTTATCGACAATATCGTAAAACTTGTCATTTTAAATTTTGTCAATCGGACGTTAAACGATGGAAAGAGTCGGATCAATGAATTTATGATCTTTTTTGCGATTGTGGGGGGACTGGCAACATTTGGTTTTTGGGGATTTATTATTGGTCCGGCGATTGTAGCCTTTACTCTAACAACGCTTCGAATGCTTCGCAAAACGTCGCGCCATCTTCGTCAATAGTCTTTGCCAAGAACCCATTAGTGGGTTCTCAGCTCTCTAACCTCTTCACGTAGTTTTGCTAATTCGGCCATAATAGCGGTGATCTCATCGGCTGATTTATCTTCACTGCCATGGGTGTAACGCTCAATAGTTGATTGAACACTTTGGGTCAGTGTATCGAGTTTGCTTTTTGCTTTGTCGATGAGGGTGTTGTGATCGATATTGAGGTTACCCTCGAGTTCATGGATCTTATCGACGATTTGATCTTGATGTTTGAAGAGGTAGTATCCTGCTATACCGCCGAGCGCGGCACCTAATACAAAGCTGAGGGTGTTGTCTTGGTTCATTTTATTTCTCCTAAGGGTTATTTTTTTTCTTTAAAAACTGCGAGAGGGCTCCGATGGCGAGCGAGCCGATCGTCACTTTTGCGATCCCGTTGGAAGCTTTGAGCGCAAGCTCTTTGGTTTCGTCATGGAGATACGAAATCAAATCGTGGAGTTCATGCAATGAGAGTTTCGATTTGTCGCTGAGAGCTTTCGTCTCCTCTTTGAATTGACCGAGGAGCCCATTAACCTCATGAAGGGTTAAGATGGCTTTGGTCGAGAGGACACTGAGCTCGTTTTGGAGATGACTCATAAACTCCTGTGCTTTTTCCATTGTTTTCATCGAGTTGATGCCGATTAAAACAATTACCATTGTAATAAACACCATACATATCGCGATGATCCCGACAAATAATGTAAGTAACTGCTGCTCAGTCATAATAGTTCCTTTCGCGATAATGTTAATTATACTCCTCTTTTAGATAATAGATAAATGAATATGTTATTTTTGTTTTTTTAGCTACTTTAAGTATATAAAGTATATACTTTACATACTTTATATATATTAAGGCATAGTAATGATCCTTACCCTTTCACATCAAAAAGGGGGAGTCGGCAAATCGACGGTAGCGTGGAATCTTGCTGTACACTTCTCCCGTTTTATAGATACCCGCATCGTTGATCTTGATACACAGCGCTCCCTTACGGTAACGAATGCTCTGCGTCAAGAACATGACCTCACTCCGATCCAAATGCTCCATTTTAATACGGCTGAAGAGTTGGCGGAGTATGCGGCGACCGATTCGGATAAGAGTCTTACGATTATCGATTCAGGCGGATTTGACAGTGCCTATAACCGTATCGCTATTATCGCCTCGGATCTCCTTATCACCCCTGTGAGTGATAAACCTTTTGATTTGATGGGATTGCAAAAATACGAAGAGATTTTAAAGAGTCTCTCCGAGATTCAAGGGGAGAGTATAAAAACGCATGTCCTTTTTAATAACATCAATCCGGCCATGAAACGGTTTGGGGATTTGGTCGATTTTATCTGTATGTCGGAACATTTTGAACTTCTTACTTCTGTCTTGCGGCAGCGGGTCGATATTGCCCATTCGGTCGGTGAGGGCAAAAGTATCAAAGAGTATCGGATTTTTAGTAAAGCCGATCAGGAAATGGATGAGTTGATTTCGGAAGTAAAATCTATTTTAGATATAAAATGAATATTTAAAATATATATAAAGGATATAAAATGGCAAAAAAAAGTTTTCTTCAAAATATCGAAAAAGTGAAAAGTTCTGCCGCGATGAGTGAGAGGGAAGAGAGCAAAAAAGGGGATAAGGAGAAGAAAAAGAAGCTGATTACTATCCCTGTAGAGTGGGAGGATAAAATCCGTCAATTTCATGGAGGAACGGTAAGTGCCTACATCCTTATTGCACTTCAAGAGCGGATGCAACGGGATGGGTTGATATAAAAAAGGGAGATCAATTATCGTCTATAGGGTCAAGGGAATACCAAGTTTTTTCATTTTCTGTATTGATCTCTCCCTTGTTAACATGATCGAGCAGATTTTTAATGATTTTTAAATTTTGAATCGTTTTATTGCTCGCTTGAGGCTTGGATGAATTGGTATCGATTTTTCTTTTTTCGTTCATATCTATCGGTTCAATAGGGATCCATTTTTTTTCTGCGGAGAAAAGATTTGTGGACATCAAGATAAAAAGTAGACTAAGAGATAGAAATTTCATTATTTCTTCAAAATATGGAGATACTCGAGTGTTGAATCGGCTTTGTGGGTTCGATTTTCAGTTTTGTCGGCTTTAAATCGTTGGTAGTTTGTCGTTGCGAGTGAATACTCCCCGTATTTTTGCATAATCTCTTTTACTTCATCCTCTGACATCAGTCCTTCATTGTTGTAACTTAAAAAGATGTATTTAAAATCTGCGTTACGGATTAAATCTTCAAACGAGTGTTTAACTTTACGTTGTTGACAATACTCAGATTTCCCATACTCCCGCAGTCCTGTTTTCCCTTTCGGATCAAATCGGTCGTTCAGTGATATGGTATTAAGCAGATGATAGTTTGCCCCGTAATGACGTTGATTGTAAGGGGGGTCCATATAAAGAATATCCCCTTTAATCTTTCGAATAAGCTCATTTGCATCTTCATTATAGACGCGATGATTTTCCCCGACAGGATCAAAAGAGGCAGGTACAAAGTTTAACTCTTTTTGAGCCGATTTTTTGAGCTGCTTGAGAAATGCACCATAGACGGATGCGGTATTGGCGATCTTATCGGCACTTTCGATCAATGAAGCGAGTAAAAAATAGTATTGATCCTCGGAAATGATGCTATTGGATTTCCATTCGTCGATTTTTTCCCGAATCGCATCAATTTTTTTCCCGTTCTCTTCACTGAAATATTGTCTACCGGCTTGACCATTGAGAGAGTATTGCTCAAATATAAACCCTTCTTTGGATTCAATATCTGATAATTCATTAAACAGATGGTGAAAATCAAACGGCGTGTAATTACCTATGTAATTACGGTTTAAGACATAGCTGTAGTGTTCGATATCATTGGAAATAACCGATTTTACAAGAGGCTTAAATACTCTGCCGACGATCCCTGTTCCTGCAAAAATATCACAAAAAACTTTGTCATCCAATCTCCCGACCGTATCGGTAATCGTGGTTGTTAAGAAAGCGGATAGTTTTAATTTGGAACCTATGTAATTCATTGTGTTATCTTTAAATCGTAATATGGTCGGTAAGGTTATGATCATACTATTTTACTATCAAACCCCTTTCGTTATCCAGATTGTATCTGAGAGTACTTCACCGGAACCGAAGTCTAATCTGCAGAGATTTTTAGCTGAAAAACTATCAACATAAACATCAATAGCTGACTTTAACTGTAAAATTTCGGATTTCATTTTCCAGTGCTGAAGGGTTGAACCATCATACATAACAATAAATAGTCTATTTTTTAAATGTTTTCTTCCCTCTTGACTTTGATTCTCATACAGCCATGTAATTAACTCTTTTGTATGCTCTTTTGAATAGCTAAAAGGGTGATTGAACCCTTTCGGAAAAACGGAAGTTTTATGATCGAAGGGGATATTATTGATTTTAAAATCTACAAGCTTGTCAAAAGAATTTCTATTAGGTTCTACATTCTCATGGGATGCAAAGATATACTCGGCTGCCATTGCTGACCAATAATTATACCAACGGTTTAAGGCATAATCTCTCAACGCTTGAGGAAAGCCAGCAGTTTGTTTTAACAACGATTCAAAACTATAGGTAGTGTAGATGAAATTTGTATTAAAATCCCATAAATCAGATTGTTTTCTTCCCCAGTTATAAGGATAGAGAAGCCTTTTCTTGAGCTCTCGTTCCACTCTTTGTAAATCCATAAAATATCCTTTTCAAAGAGGAAGTATTCCTAAAAAATCAATTGTGCTATCTGCAGTGATTGTGTTGATTATAGCAAAATATTTAATTTGATTATTTGTTATACAAGAGATTTACTGTTAATGGTATACAATTAGTACAACTGAAGATTGAACGGTTTAAAAGGCGAATAGGTATGATAAAAATAATAAACAGTGAAGAGTTTTCTTATTTTTTACGCGTGAACAGAAATGAAATCATAAAACTTTGGATGAATAAAAGTGAAGTACAAAATGTACTACATAGACACTCTTTACCTATTATTGAAAAAAATACACACCTTTTTTACGAATTTTGCGACTGTTTTATCAGTGTGATCGAGTGGCGTGCAACCGTTACGGAGTGTCAGGTAAAAATTGACTTTTTACAATTGCTCAATAACTACAATGTGACGGTATCCGATCTTTTCACATTGATCCTAAAACTCAAAAATGCGATCGAACAGGTTATTTTTGAGAATGGGAACCTCTCGTATGCCTTGCAAAGCGAAATTGATTCTTTGACTTTGCAGATGGCGAATGATTTGGCATCCCATTTTGAAACCATAATAAGCTCGAATAGTAATTATAAAAGTGAAAATTCCAATCTATTGGCAGAGTATAAAAAAGCGGTCGATTTGAGCAATATCGTCTCCAAAACGAATCCAAAAGGGGTCATAACCTATGTGAATGATAAGTTTTGTGAGATATCAGGGTATACGAGAGATGAGCTCATCGGAAAACCGCATAACATCATTCGTCATCCGGATATGCCAAGAAGCGCTTTTAAAGATTTATGGGACACCATCAAAGCAAAAAAAAGCTGGAGCGGTGTGGTTACTAATATGAAAAAAGACGGAGGACAGTATATCGTCGATACGACGGTTATCCCTATTTTAGATGTTGATGGAGATGTTGTAGAGTATATAGCGGTTCGTCACGATATTACAGAACTCGAACAGACCAAACAGCAGTTGAGAAATATCAACAAAGCGATGAAAAACAAGGTTGACGAGCTTTATTCGATGACAAATACATTAGAGCAAAAAGCGTACAAAGATAATCTGACGGGGATTAATAATCGGGAAAATTTTGAAGATATTTTTACGCTTGAGATTGCCAATGCAAAACAAAACGATGTGCCGCTCACTTTGATAATTTTCGATGTGGATAATTTTAAACTGGTGAATGACACTTATGGCCATCAAGCGGGTGACATCATTTTAATTGATTTGGTGAATCTTGTTTCAGATAACATAAAAAACGGAGATATTTTTGCGCGATGGGGAGGGGAAGAGTTTGTTATTTTAACTCCTGCAACAGACCTTAACGGTGCATGTAATTTAGCCGAAAATTTACGAAAACTTGTTCAGTTACACCCGTTTAGCTACGTGGATAATCAAATGACATTGAGTTTCGGGATTGCGCAGCTCACGGCTGAGGATACGAAAAAAACCCTCTTTGAAAAAGCGGACGAAGCTTTGTATGAAGCGAAAAAGAACGGCAGAAACAGAATTGAGGTTACTTCTAAAGCTTAATAAGGCTGAGAAAGTTTCAAGAAACCGTACTCAAACGTAAACGGCACCTGCTTGAGTATGGTGAGATTAATATAGGGCTTGACACTTCTTCCGATGTAGAGTGAAACGGCAGAACCTTTTTTCATTAGTTCGGGATCGAAGCTAAATGTCAATATTTTATTCTGATGAGTGTGTTCCAGCAGGGCTGGGAGGCTACTCTCGTCAGGATCGATGAGTAAAATAAAGCCATGCACATTTTTCAGGGTCAACGCTTCTTTCGGTGACGCAACAGAGACATCAAGCGAATGATTACTAAGAACTCCGCCGTATTGACGCTCAATCATCCCCGATAATCGTTGTGCCGCTTCTTTGTTTGCAGGTACGGTGACAATGACCAAGTTAACGACCGATTGGATACGATCCGTGGTCCCTTTTTCCATCAATATGACTTTAGGAAATAGTTTTGCCCCTATCTGCAATAGTATCGAATCATAGGTTGTTCCCCAGAGGAAAAACGGTATGAAAATGAGCAGAAGTGATTTGGTCATTATCGGCTCAAAGCCAGTGTCAAGGTAAAGAGTGCACCATCATCCGTATTGCTTACACTGAG
>DLUI01000025.1 GCA_002742695.1 Sulfuricurvum kujiense
CCCCATCAGGGAGTGCAGGAGAAGTGGCACGAATCCGTATGAAAATCAGTGCATCGGGTAAATTAATCAGTTACAAAGTGATGAGTTATTCCGGAAACGGATCGTTCAATGGGGAAGTTGATTGGCTAAAAGATCGATTGAATTCGGCCCGTTTTCCAGAACATCCTGAGGGTAAAGATGCGGTATTAGAGTGTATATTAACGGCTAAGGAGTAGTCATTTGAAAATTGTTTTTTTGTTCTTTACTTTGATTCAGCTCTCATGGTGTGCGGATGCGACCATAGAAGTAGTTAAAGGGGTAGAGGGGCTGGCTCCCCTTGCAATCGAAGATTCATCACTCCAAAGCAGCGAGATGTCTCAAAAATTTGCCAAGATGTTAGTGGCCGATATGAATGTCGTCTCTTTATTTAGTGTAGATGAGAGTTATGCAATGGCTCCGTTTGATTCACTTGTTCCCTCAGTAACACATAAAGATGCGCAGTATTTACTTCGGTATCGATTGAGTAATGACACCTCAGGGGGGATCAAGGCGGATATTAAACTGCTTCAAAACGGTAGAGAGCTATTTCTTAAAAGTTATGTTCTAAAACAAAGTGAAATGATGGTATTTCTATCCCACTCTATTGCGTATGATATTAATACAAAAATGGAGGGGGCTCCGATTGATTGGATTAAGCGAAAAGTTCTCTTCGTCCGACTAACCAGTCCAAGACATTCGGAGATTATTGCTTCAGACTATACCCTCTCCTATCAAAAAGTGATTTTAAAAGGGGGGATGTACGGATTCGCAAAATGGGCCAACCGTGAACAGAGTGATCTGTACTATACCTCCCTGTCCGATTTTAAACCCACGATTTATAAGATGAATCTTCAAAGCGGGAAAAAGGAGAAAGTTATTAGCTCCGATGGAATGGCAGTGTGTTCCGATGTTAGTGAAGATGCTAAGCGTCTTTTACTGACACTCGCACCTGATGGGCAGCCCGATATCTATGTATACGATTCGGTTTCTGGAAACAAGATCCGTATTACCGATTATTCAGGTATTGATGTGAACGGGCAGTTTATGGGAGATGGATCCGTTGCGTTTGTTTCTAACCGACTTGGATACCCTAATATTTTTTCGAAACGAGTTGACAGCAGCGGGATCTCACAGCTTGTGTACCAGGGGAAAAATAACTCTTCTTTGAGTGCGTATAAAAATTTTCTAGTTTATAAAGCACGTGAGAACAGTGCAACCTTTGCGGGTAATTCCTTTAATCTTCATCTATTATCACTTAACTCGGGAAATGTTAAGCGACTAACCGTGAGCGGAGAGAATGATTTCCCACGATTCTCACCCGATGGCGAAGCAATATTATATATAAAGCAAGAGGGACCGCGCAGTTCTATCGGCGTTATCCGTTTCGGAGTCAATAAAAGCTTTATTTTCCCGTTAAAAATGGGACGAATTCAATCGATTGATTGGTAGTGTTAACAATTTTTTCGGTATCATAACACTATATTTATAATCCTGAGGAGATGTCATGATGAAAAAAGTTGCTTTTTTAAGCGCAACGGTAGCGATGTTAGTTTTGAGCGGATGTAGTTCTAAAGAACCGGCAATCGATGCAACAGCAAATGCTAACGGCACGTCAATCGGGACAAATGCAAATACAAGTACTACAGGTACAGACACTAATGCCGTTATCGCACCTATTACAAATGCAAGTGCGAATGATACAACGACTGGTGCTGTAGGCTCTGATGGTGTTAATGGTTCAGATGGTCAATTGGTGAGTATCTTATTTGATTATGACAAATTTGATGTTCGTGAAGATATGCAAGAAGCAATGACTAAAAATACGTTATTGGTTAAAGGCAAAGCGGTTAAACTTGAGGGAAATTGTGACGAATTCGGAAGCGATGAGTACAACTTCGCACTTGGTCTTAAACGTGCTAATGCCGTTAAAGCAGCTTTGGTAAACAGCGGTGTAAGTGCCGATGCGATCACAATGGCAAGTTTTGGTGAAAGCAATCCGGTTTGTCTAGAAAAAACACAAGAGTGTTGGGCGAAAAATCGTCGTGTAGATTTTAAACTTCCGTAAATGCGTTCTTTAGTAATTCTCCCCTTTCTGATAACACTATCAGTATCTGCATCGGAGCCTTCGGTCTTCGGTGCGGGTGATTTGAACACCCCTAACCCTTATGGTCTTACCCATGAAGAGAAACTGATTCTTGAAAATAAAAAAGAGCTTCAGACGGTCATTCAAAAAAACAATGCTCAAAATGCAAAAGTTGAGACGGTTACAGAACGGCTTGACGGTATGCAGGGAATTCTTGAAGGGTTGGGGCAGCGATCGAATGAACAGACATTGCTTCTTCAAAAACTCCAAGAAAAGCTTGCTCTCGACAGTAACAACAGTTCAAACATGGAAGAGTTGAAGAAGCATGTTGTAGCTAATACTGAAAATATCGCTCAATTCAAAACACTCCTTGAAGAACTTTCGCTTGTTGTAGATGAAATCAATAGTAATTATGTGACGAAAGAACAATTTGCTGCACTGATTAAACAGCTAAAAGTAAACGTTCCTGATGCCGCAGTCTCTTCTGCAAAAATGTCAAATTCCGCCCTTGAAAAAGAGGCTAATAAGCTTTTTTCACAGAAGAAATACGCTGATGCGCAGAAATATTTTGAGCAGTTAGTTCAAAAAAAACATAAAATCAATGAAGCTTTGTTTATGATCGGTGAGACGCACTTTGAACGTAAAAACTACAAAGAAGCGGTTTCAAATTATAAAGAGAGTGCGTCCCGCAGTGAAAAATCGCTTTTCATGCCGACCCTTTTGCTCCATTCGGGAATTTCGATGGAAAAAACCGGAGACAGCGCAACGGCAAAAGCTTTTTATCAAGCAACAGTATCAAAATATAGCGGAAGCGGTGCGGCCAAAGAGGCACAAGAGAGACTCTCTAAGTTAAAGTAAGTCACTTGTGCTAAATGTCTGTTTTCAGCATCACCATAGGTAAATCTGCTACAATCGCAAAATCTTAAAAGAAGGCTAATCAAATGGCAATTGAAAATAATCAAATTGTATCAATCGAGTATGAAGTACGTGACGGCGGAAACGTCGTAGATAGCAATGTCGGTGGGCATCCATTGACGTTTATGTTCGGAAAAGGGCAAATCATTCCAGGACTAGAAGCGGGAATCGCCCATATGAATATGGGTGATAAAGGGGATGTTCTTGTAAAAGCTTCTGACGCATACGGCGATTACAATGAAGAAGCTCAGCAAGAACTTCCGCGTGAGCAATTTGCCGGGATCGATTTGAATGTCGGTATGACATTGTACGGTCAAGGCGAAGACGGCGGGACCGTTCAAGTTGTGGTTAAAGAGATCAAAGATGATATCGTTATTATCGATTTCAACCATCCTCTTGCAGGGAAAGATTTAATGTTTAGCGTAACTATCAGCAATGTGCGTGATGCATCGGCTGAAGAGGCAATGACAGGAATTCCGGCTGAAAATAAAGTGGATGATAGCGGATGTTGTGGAAGCGGCGGTAATCACGGCTGTGGATGTCACTAATTTTTTAACGGCATCAAACGCTTCTATCGAAGCGTTTAAAACGGCTAATTTACTCAAAGGTTTAGGGGTAAATGCCGTTATTTTCGGAGAGCGGGGGACGGGTAAACTTACCCTCGCCCGTTATATCCTCCCTCATGCACCCATCATTGATGCCAGTCATTTTGATGAGTTACTGGATGCACTTGAGTCCCACAGCGATGTTATTATTCATCGTCTTGATAATGTTGCCAATCTTAAACGTCTTATTGAAACTATCCAAAAAACACGAACACGTGTGATTGCGACCGGTGGTGGGCGATATTCTCAAGACCAGTTGGATGAAATTTTTACGATTCGTCTTGCATTACCGCCGTTATCTGAGCGAAGTGAAGATGTTGCCGTGTTAGTAGATGCTTTTGTAAAAGAAGCAAGTCTTACCCTTGGAAAATCTGAGCCGTTTGATCTCAATGGATTTGTCCCTGATTTGAGTGAAAACGCTATCTCACTTCGACGTCAGGTCTATCTTCATTATCTCTTCGACAGTATTAGCGAAAATGATCTTATGGAGATTATGGAACACTATCTGGAAGAAAAACTCGGCAGTAATAATGACTACAGAGCATTTTTGCATCTGTATGAAGTTCCCCTTATCCGAGCGGGGATTAAGCGGTTTAAATCACAATTACAATTATCTGAGCGGCTCGGACTTAACCGTAATACACTGCGGAAAAAGATTAGCGACCATTCAGGGTATGAATTAGAAATCAAGGAGCATTAATGTCAAAAAAAATTGCGATGATTTTTCCCGGTCAGGGATCACAAAGTATCGGCATGGGAAAATCATTTTATGAGAACAGTGCGTTAGCGCGTGAAATGTTTGAGAAAGCGGGCGAGCGTATCGGCGTCGATTTTACCAAACTTTTATTTGAAGAAAACGCTCAGCTTGATCAAACCGAGTATACTCAACCGGCTATTTTGTTGGTCTCAATGATCGCGTATAAATTGTTTCAAGAAGCTCATCCTAGTGATGCCGTGATGTTCTTGGGTCACTCTTTGGGTGAATTTAGTGCCCTTTGTGCTGCGGGTGCTATCGATTATGTCGATGCGGTGGAGTTGGTTCATAAACGGGGAAAACTGATGAGCGGTGCGTGTGAGAGTATTAATGCCGGTATGATGGCGATTTTGGGGCTAGATGACGCGGTGGTTGAAGAACTTTGTACTAATGCCAACCGTGAGGGGAAACAGGTTTGGCCTGCAAACTACAATCAAGCGGGACAATTGGTCGTAGCAGGGATTAAAGAAGATCTTCAAGCTATGGAGAGCGTCTTCAAAGAAGCAGGTGCTAAACGGGCGTTACTTCTGAATATGTCAATCGCAAGCCATTGTCCACTCCTCTCAAGTGCTATGGATCCGTTGGGTGAAGCGATGGAGGCGATGGTGTGTGAGAACTTTAGTGCTCCAATCGTATCGAATGTGAGTACGGAAAAATACGCAACCAAAGAAGAGGCGTTGAAACTTCTCAAAATTCAACTGATTCAGCCGGTAAAATATAAACAATCGATTGAAGCGATTGCCGGTGAGATCGACATGATGATTGAATTCGGTAACGGTGCCGTGTTGAAGGGGCTGAACAAACGCAACGCTCCTGATGTCGAGACAGTAGGAATTTCGGATATGGATTCACTTGCAAAGGTATGTGAAGCATTCTCATGAAAGTCGCCCTGATTCAATCCTCACCGAAACTCTCTCGTGCAAACCTTGCAGAGGTGTTGAAGCTTGTTGATGACAATAAAGATGCGGACGTTGTCGTTTTTCCGGAACTGTCATTGAGCGGGTATCTACTCCAAGACAAGCTTTATGAGGATGCTTGGAAGATTGAGGAATTGAGTGATTTGGCGCATGCGAGCTTGCAATGCGATATTGTTATCGGTGCGGCATTATGGGATAATAATAACGTCTACAATAGCGCTTTGTATTTTTCACAAGGCGCATTGCTCCATATCCACCATAAAAATCATCTTCCAACGTATGGGATGTTTGAAGAAGGGCGCTATTTTAGGGCAGGTGATGAGATAGCGTCGTTTTCAACTCCGCATGGTAATGCCATTATGGTGATATGTGAAGATGTGTGGCGTGCGGAGAGTATTGCCGCGATTGCCGCATCCGACGCAGAAGTCGTTTATGTACTGGCCGCTTCTCCGGCACGTGATTTTAGCGATGAGGGGATCAGCATTGAATCCCAATGGGATGCCCTTTTAAAATCCACCGCTCTGCTAAGCCACAATTATGTCGTTTTCGTCAATCGAGTCGGATTTGAAGACGGATTGGGATTTTGGGGTGGAAGTCGTGTTATCTCTCCAATGGGAAAAACAGAATACACTTTGTCACTTTTTGAGTCAGAACAAAAAGTGTGTTCTCTCGATGCCCGGTTAAAAAAACTGGGTCGATATTTAGTAAAACATACGTAAGGAAAAAAATGAAAATAGCCATTATGGGCGCTATGCGCGAAGAGATTGAACCGATTTTAGCGGCACTGGGTGATTATACAAGCGAAGAGCATGCCGGAAATATATTTTATTCAGCACACTATGCAGGGCATGAACTTGTCATCGCCTATTCTAAAATCGGTAAAGTGTTTTCAGCGATTACCGCTTCGGTAATGTTAGAGCGTTACGACGCCAAAGCCCTTTTGTTCAGCGGTGTTGCCGGAGGGATCAGCAAAGATTTGAAAATCGGTGATTTGATTATGGCAAGTGCATTGTGTCAGCATGATGTTGATATTACCGCATTTGGTCATCCTGACGGATTTATCCCTGAGAGTTCGGTGATGATTGAGTCTGATGATGATATGCGCTCTCTGGCATCTGAAATCGCGATTGATATGGGTGTTGAACTGTACGAGGGGATCATCGCTACGGGAGATCAGTTTGTTGCATCAGCAGAGCGAAAAGCATGGATTGAAAAAACGTTTAATGCCGATGCGTTAGAGATGGAAGGGGCGAGTGTGGCATGTGTCTGTCATAACTTCGGTGTTCCGTTTTTCGTTCTTCGTGCGATCAGTGACACAGCAGACGGCGAAGCAGGGATGGATTTTGATGCATTCTTGCAAAGCTCGGCACAAGTGAGTGCCAAATTTATTTTAGAGATGGTAAAACGTATTGGCGATTAAACTCAGCAAAAAGATTATGCGTCAAATTGGGCGGACAAATGCGACGTTCGGCCTTATCGAAGAGGGTGATAAGATTCTTGTCGGTCTTAGCGGCGGAAAAGATTCCCTAACGATGGTTCACGCCATGCATGAGCAGCAGCGTCGTGCCCCGTTTAAATTTGAAATTTTAGCCGTGACGGTGACGTACGGGATGGGTGAAGATTTATCCAAACTCAGTGAACACTGTGCCGCACACGGAATCGCTCATAAAATTTACGAAACCAATACATATGAAATTGCCGCTGATAAAATCCGCCAAAACTCCTCGTTTTGCAGTTTTTTTTCCCGTATGCGCCGAGGTGCATTGTACAGTGCTGCGAATGAATACGGATGCAATAAAGTGGCACTCGGTCATCATCTCGATGACACGGCAGAGAGCTTTTTTATGAATTTTATTTACAACGGTCAGATGAGAGCACTCGCTCCGAAATACAAAGCAGGAAACGGGTTAATCGTTATCCGTCCTCTCATCCAATTGCGTGAGCGCCAACTTGCTGCATGTGCACTTGAAAATGAGATGCCGACCATCGGGGATGAAGCGTGTCCGTCGATGCGATTCGATGTGAAAATGCCTCATGCACGCGCATCGATGAAAGTGATGCTAGGAGAGATGGAAGAGAAATATCCCGATCTTTTCGTCTCGATTAATTCGGCATTTGGCCATATCAGCGATGATACCTTTTTTGATCCGGAACGTTTTAACGTTTAAGTTCTCTGTATTCAAGCCGTTTTTGGTCTAAAAAATCGATGACCCGTTTTTGATAAATTTTAGAATCCATATCTTGGGTACACTCTTGTAGCCGCTCAAGGTGCTCGGGTTCAATTTTAAGGGCATAGCGGGGGACCTGTCGAAGTTCTCTAATAACATCTATCAGGAGAGGCTCTTCTCCCATCTGCTTTTTAGAGTGTATGCTTTTTATATACTCTTTGACGGTTAGCAGCAATGCGTCGGCTCGATCGGATTCGGAATAGATTTCAGACGCGATTTTCTCTAACGTCTCTTGATATTGTTGAAGAGATTCTTGGGAGCTGGCGATTAAAACAGCATAGGTTTTAGCACGAAATTCTAGTGAAGAGTGATGATAGACAAACACTTCTCGAAATGTACTGAAAAAGTAGTTTTTAATGCTTCGTAACACCGCTCTCTCCTCCTATTTTTACAAATTATAGCGTAATAACGCAACCGCCTTATGATCGGCTCGACTGAGTGATAGCTCCCTTATCTCTTCCAGCGTAAACCATTCAAATGCCTCATGGCTAAACGTTTCTCTACTGAGATAGAGATCGGCTTCAAGAGTGAAGTGGCTGTAGTGCTGCGTGATATGTCCGATCGGTTTTCCATACACGGTATCTGTCGTTTCATAAAATCCCCATAACCCATGTAAAAACCGATCACTCCGCTGAGAGAGGGCGTAACGCCCAGAGCGTTCATAGATGACGATAGAACGCTCTCGAATAGGCTTTATTTTAGACTTTTTTGGCTCAGGATACAAGTGTGGCTCTGATGTGCCTTTACAGGTTCTCTCAAATGGGCAACGGCTGCAGAGGGGATTTTTAGAGAGGCAGACCAATGAGCCTAGATCCATCATTGCCTGATTGTATTCAAAGGGATGAGAGGGGTCAAAAAGGGTATAGGCGTATTCCCACAACTTCTTTTCATTACGCTCACTCAGAGCAAAATAGCGATAAAGTATCCGTTTGACATTGGCATCGAGAATAGGGAGCGGTTCATGAAAGGCGAATGCGGCAATTGCGTGTGCAGTGGAGCGTCCTATACCGCTTAGCTGCATCAAATCATGGGCATTGTTCGGCAGATTTCCGCCACATTGATGCGCGGCATTATGGAGATTACGCGCGCGCGTGTAGTATCCCAACCCTTCCCACATTTTTAGGACATCATCCTGATGGCTTTGGGCTACCGCTGAGAGAGTTGGGAACCGTTCCAAAAACGGGAAATAAAACCGCTCTAACACGGTTTTAACCTGCGTTTGCTGAAGCATAATCTCACTGATATAGATGTGATAGGGATCGTTAGTTGTGCGCCAAGGAAGATCATGGCGACCATGGGTCTCATACCAATGCAATAGTGATTGTTGAGGGGTAAGTTTCATGGCGATATTATATAATGGCACTATTAAGAAGGGTTTTATGGTAACGGTCAATGCGATAAGTTCAGATACAATCGAAATTAAAGGGTCGAAATTCATCGCTTTTTTAATGCCGATGGCAATGTATGAAGAACAAATGGCATCTCTACGCTCCCACCATCCCAAAGCCGTCCATTTTGTCAGTGCTACCCGAAGTCTCAACGAATTTGATCAGATTGTCGAATACAGTGGGGATGACGGTGAACCCAAAGGGACATCGGGGAAACCGACACTGAGTGTTTTACAAGGACATGAGCTAATCAATGCCGCGATCATCACGGTACGCTATTTCGGCGGTACGAAGCTGGGACCCGGAGGATTGGTGCGTGCCTATGCGGAAGTGGCGAATGCGGCGTATTCACAAGCGGAGTTACTGCCGTATGAGAAACTTTTTGAGAAAAGAATTCAATGCGATTATTCACATATCACTTTCGTTGAATATGAGTGTATACAAAACAATGTGCAGATTCTTAATAAAGATTTTGGTGTACATGGTGCAATATTTGAGATACAAGGTACACAAGATCGTTTAGATCGATTATTAAATGTTTTGGGAAGATGTGTAGTATGAAGAGAGCCGTAATATCAAGGGTCGTTCTTTATTCTATAGCGGCTATTGTCGCTTTTGGAATTTATGAGCGTTCGCAGCTACCTGTTGAAACAGATGAAGAATATTGTGAAAGACGCGGTATGGTCAAAATTCATGAGAAATTTTTTAAATACGATGTCTATGAACATGATGAGATGAAACCGATAGTTGATATGTTGACAAAAGAGTGTAACGGTGATAGCTATTGTGAAATAGATCGTGCCTATCAATATGTTCTTAAAATCCCTTATAAAGAGAGTACGGTTAATCGGAACCCTTCAGATGTTATTAATCAAAACGGAGGTGATTGTGATGAGAAGTCATTTTTATTGGCGACGTTACTTTTGCAAAATAAATATCCGTGTCTTTTAGTGACGACAAAAGATCACGGGTTTATTGCTGTTCATCTACCTGATGATAGATCTGTAAAACATCCATCCACCTATTTGATAATAGATGGAAAGAAATACTATTTTGCGGATACAACACTTCTGGAAGGGTATATCGGACAATATAATAATGTTAAAAAAGATGATATCAATGGTGTTTTTGATATGGTTGTAAAAAAAGAGATACCATTAGACCAAATAGAATATCATTTTTTAACAAATTGACCTAAACGTACGATATTATAATAAAGCGTACGTTTGTGATATAATACTTTTATTCAGGAGGTAAATTATGACTATTACACCCTCAAAATTACGAGAAAATCTCTATAATATACTTGATTCTGTGATTGAAACCAAAGAACCGTTGGAAGTGAAACGAAACGGGCAAATTTTGATGATTGTTCCAGAACATAAAAAAAGCCGTCTTAAGGCAATTCAACCTAAAAAAATTACTTCATGCAGTGACGATGAACTCATAAATACGTCTTGGGAGGGTGAATGGAAACCCTTTATTTAGACACCCATATCGTCGTATGGCTTCGGCAGAAAGAGTTGGAGAAATTTTCAAAAAGAGCATTGGATGCGATAGAAAATGCTCACACATTATTGATCTCTCCGATGGTAATGATGGAGTTGAAATATTTGCAAGAGATCGGTCGCCTCACTGATACCCCTTATAATATTTTCGGCGATTTGAATGCGATGATCGATTTGCGAGTGGATGAGGTGGAAATGTTTGACGTTATCAAAAAGAGTCTCTCATTGGAATGGACACGTGATCCGTTTGATCGTCTTATTGTTGCCAATGCTATGGTGCGGGATTATCCGCTGCTTACTAAAGACGAGAAGATTTTGACCCATTTTGATGGGGCATTTTTTGAGTAGGGTTACTCTTTACTCCATAACTTCTCATTGAGCTTCAACTCCTCCACTAATCCGATGGTATTTTGAAGTGTATTGACGTATTCCATTGCCTGTTTGTAATCGAGCAACGAGGTAAAGACGGCAGGTTCAAACAAATCTTTCCCCGTACCGATGCCGACATGGATATGGTTATGAACGAATGATATAAACAGGGGATGAGAGACTTTTTTCTGAAACTCCACAATACGCTTCATCATTGAGTGGGTGAGGATATAGCGTGCTTCGATGGGATCGTTTCCGTAGACCACAAAATGTTTTTCAAATAATGGATCATCCAGTTGGATTACTTTACCGCGTGAGATATTCATGGATTGAAGCCATCCTCCGATCAGATTGCCAAATGTTTTTTCAGCAAGATCAGGGAGGATGAGTGTTTTAGATTTAAAATGTTTGTTAAACTCGGCGACGAGAAAGAGTCCCCGAAAGAGGGTATGCCACTGCGTACGTCCTTTAGAATCGCGGGTTTGATATTCGGCAAGGACATCGGAGAATTCGAGCGGTACACCGTCGATAGTACCTTTGACATAATCGTTTCCGCTATAGCGGTCGATGGAGTGTTTAAAAAGATCGCTTCGTTCAAATAGATGTTGGGAGACCATGAAATCGGGGTTGTAGAGAAGATGGGGATCGATGGCTCCGATAAGAGGAGTAATAATTTTGGCTTTAAAATCTTTGGCATAGCCACCGGTCATGGAACGGTAGGCTATTGAGGCAATCGCCATAAACCCGATAGCAACACCGATCATCAGCGGATGCAATAAACCGAAGTTTTTCCCCATCCACAGAGCAACGATGATAAAAACGACGACTCCCATNNTAGAGCTCCTTGTAGTAAAAATCGGTCAATTCCGAAACGGATTTCATTGGTTAAAAAGTGCCCCTACATCAACGTTTTGACGCTCAGTAACGGTTATTTCAAAAACAGCGCGTCGTTGTAGATTCATCCATCCAGCGATTAGGTTCGTCGGGAACATCTCGATGGCGTTGTTGAGGTCGGTAACAGCTTGGTTATAGGCACGGCGTGCGGCGGAGATTTGCTCTTCGATTTCACTCAGTGAGCGTTGCAAGTGCATGACGTTTTCATTGGCTTTGAGATCGGGGTAGGCTTCCATTGCGATGTTGATTGCACCGAGTGCAGAGGTGAGTTTGGCATCGAGCGCAATTTTGGCTTCATCGCTGATTCCCGGTTTCATCGCTTGTGCACGGTATTCGGTCACTTTCTCTAGGGTTGATTTTTCGTGTTCCATGTATTGAGAAACCGAAGCGACAAGATTGGGGATGAGGTCGAAGCGTTTTTTGAGGACGGCATCGACTCCGGCAAAGATATTGTCAACTTGATTTTTTTTACCGATTAGGGAGTTGTACATCAAGATGGCGATAAGGGTAAGTATCCCTAAGAGAATCAGAAAAATTTGCATACAGATCCTTCAGTGTTTAATATGATTATTGTATCTTAATTTGAGTATTTAATGTTTTTTTTGGCTATATGGATGTAGATTTTTCAAATACGGAGGTGTGTTATGACCGTCAATTCCTATCTTTTTCAAAGCCCTTATTCTCAACCCTTTCAGGTAGGGCGGCTCGATCCTGTTGTTACTGAAGAGAAGTCTCAAGAACTACAGAAAGAGGAACAGCAGGTACAATCGGAGAGTCAAACACTGTTAGATAAAAAGAAGTCATTCGATCAAACGCAGGCACAGATTAAGTCCTCAGCCCTTTATGCTACGAGTGAGGGATTTGGTATGAGCGCCGATCAGGTAAAAGAGCTTTCAGCCGTATCAAAAGATAGTAAGCGGAGTGATTTGGCTCGTGTGTATTCAAATAGCGGTTAATCTCATTAACAGTAGATTGATATAAAATACAAAGAACTCCGATACACTGTTTAAAAAGGAGTTTCTATGAAGATTTTTTCACTTGCAGTTTTGGCACTTTTTTCACTATCGCCGTTAATAGCGATGGGGGATGAACACCATGACCATGCTTCCTCATCAACCATTGCCGAGCAAACTTTTCATTCCAGCGGAACGGTAAAATCCATTGCCCAAAATCATGAGAGTATCCGTATTTTTCATAACCCTATACCAGAACTCAAATGGCCTGCAATGAATATGCAATTTGACGTGATAGATCATGATCTGACTCATCCGCTGGAAGTAGGGGATAAAGTGGATTTTGAATTTGTCCAAAAAGAGGGCAAGAATATCATCATTAAGATCAAGAAATGAACCGTATTCTGATTTTATTTTTCATAGGGATGATCAGTGCAAGCGGAGAAGAGATAAAAGTTTCTCCTACCTCCCCGAATGCTACGGAGGGGAAAAGTGTTTACACCCTTCCTGCACCTGCCGTTGATGTTGTCGAAGAGGGGTGTGTCCAGAAAGAGGATCAAAATGCCACGGGATATGGAGGTGCGAAATGGTAGTGAAAACCGTTAGTGCCTCGCTAGCGACATTGTTCATCCTTTCGGGATGTTCAACGATTTCTCAAAAAGAGGCATTTGACTCGGTCAATCAGCTCACACTACAGCAGGGGAGCAAAAATCTTCAATGGATCAAAACACCTCAAGAAGCGAAGATCGTTGATGAGAGTGTACGAGTCCTTTTGTCGGAGCCGTTGACACAGGAGAATACTTTGCGGATTATGTTGATTAATAACCGCGCATTACAGCAAAGCTATGAATATATCGGGATAGCTCAGAGCGAGTTGGTGGAAGCGGGATTGATGCGTAATCCACTGCTGGGGTACAGTATCGGACGTGCTAACGGTATCACTACCTCCACGATCAGTGTGGAGGTGGCTTTTTTGGATCTTCTTTGGATCCCATTACGGCGTGAACTGAGCGGATTGGCACTCGAAGAGGCGACTCTCACTATCGGCGATATGGTATTGCAAAGTGCAAGAGATGCAAAGAAGAGTTACATAGAGGCACGAATAGCGGAGGAAAAAGGTGCACTTTTTCGTTCGACTTTAAAATCCCATGAAGCATCACTTCAGCTGGCGGTTCGTCAATATACTGCGGGGAATCTCTCCAAACGGGATATGCTCAAAATTCAAGATAGCTATGAGCATGCCCGTATCGAATCGATTAAGCTCGCACGAGAAAATGCTACGGCGCGAGAGTCCTTGAATAAAATTTTAGGAGTGTATGGGGAACAAACCCATTATACGTTGAGCACAGAACCGCTAACACGTCTTGCGCCTGCAGTTTCAGAACCCGGGTTGGAAAAACATGCGATTATCAACCGTCTCGATATGCGCAGTGCGATGAAATCAGTCGATTACGCCGCAAAGCAGGCAGGGTATAGCGAGAATACACGGCTCTTAGATGAAGTGGAACTGTCCGTTGAAAGTGAAAAAACAACGGGCGAAAAGCGGTTTAATACGTTTGGGATAAAACTTCCCATCCCGCTTTTTGATTTCGGACAGGCTCGGGTGAGTAAGTCGCAGGCCATCTACAACCAAAGCGTTCATCGCCTATATGAAATGGCCGTTAATGTTCGATCAGAGGTGCGCGAGGGGTATGCACACCTTCGATATACGTACGATATAGCACGCTCATACGATGAGGTGATTGTGAAAACCAATCAGCAGATATTAGAAGAGACACAGCTTTTTTATAACGGTATGTTAGACGGTATTTATGAGTTACTGGAAGATCAGCGACGTGCAGGTGAAGCAAAAATAGAAGCGCTTGATGCGCTGGGAGAGTATAAGAGGGCACAAGCCGATTTGGAATATACAATAGGGGGGAAACTTTAATGGGACAGGATAGACGCGATTTTTTAGGTTTGGGTGCGGCATTGATCGCATCCGCAGCCCTGAGTTCTAATCTCAAAGCCTCTGAACATGACCATGGTGCCCATGAAGGGATAAAGCGCCAGCTCACTCTTGTCAAAAATCCGAAAAAGGTTCTCTCACCGGCTACGATTATTACACCCAAAGAGGGAAAAAATTACAATCCCGTCGTAACCCTCAACGGATGGAGTCTCCCGTATGAAATGAAAGAGGGGGTCAAAGAGTTTCGGATCGTCGCTGAACCGGTAGTGCGGGAGTTCGCCCCGGGGATGGTGGTCAACTGCTGGGGGTACAACGGTACCTCTCCGGGACCGACCATCGAAGCGGTGGAGGGGGACCGGGTACGGCTGATCGTGACGAACAAGCTTAGCGAACATACGACGATCCATTGGCATGGCTTGATTCTCCCTAACGGTATGGACGGGGTAGGGGGATTGACACAGGTGCAGATCGCTCCGGGTGAAACGTATGTGTATGAGTTTACCCTTCATCAAAGCGGAACGTTTATGTATCACCCTCATGCCGATGAGATGGTGCAGATGGCGATGGGGTGTATGGGGATGTTTATCGTTCACCCAAAAAACCCGAAAGAGCATAAAGTAGATCGGGATTTTTGTTTTCTCCTTGCCAGCTACGATGTAGCGCCGGGGACCTATACCCCAAACCCTTCCACCATGACCGAGTTTAATATCTGGAGCTTTAACAGCCGTGTTTTTCCCGGTATAGAGACGATGAATGTTCGAGTAGGTGATCGTGTCCGTATCCGTGTCGGAAATCTGACGATGACGAACCATCCGATCCATATGCACGGGCATACGTTTGAAGTGACGTGCACGGACGGGGGATGGGTTCCTAAAAGTGCCCGATGGCCCGAAGCGACGATTGATATCGGTGTGGGACAGGTGAGAGCGTTTGAATTTGTGGCACTTCATGAGGGGGATTGGTCTTTGCATTGCCATAAGTCACATCATACGATGGGACCGATGGGGCATAATGTTCCCAATATGATCGGAGTCAAGCAAGAGGATCTAACCGAAAAAATCAGCGATTTAATGCCGGAGTATATGTACATGCCGATGGGTAAAAACGGGATGGCCGAGATGCAGGATATGGCGGAGATGGGGATGAAAATTCCGGAAAATACTTTGCCGATGATGACCGGACGCGGACCGTTTGGACCGATCGAAATGGGGGGAATGTTTACCCTCGTAAAAGTTCGTAAACATCAACCTAAAGACGATTACACTGATCCGGGGTGGTATGAACATCCCAAAGGGAGCATTGCGTATAAAATCTGATTTAGAGCCGTCTGATACGTTTCCATAGTAAGAGGAAAAGTAATATTCCGATATAGGTGGCCGCCATATCTTTTTGAGGATCCCACGGGTCTCCCTGCATTCCTAAAAAAGCAGTCCCCAGCTCTGCATGGGTTGCTTCGGTCACGACCCATTCGAGTACCTCATATACCCCGGAAACCGCGATTAAAAAAAGAACGGTAACATACAAAGCGATCGGTTTTACTCTCTGAAAAGAAGAAAAAAGTTCATAAAACGGCAAAAAGAGTAAAAAAGCAAATAAAAAATGAATTAAACGGTCGTAATGATTTCGTTCAAATCCGAAATAGTCGGTGATGGGAGAAAAAAACGGCATTTCACTGTAGGTATAATGTGCGCCGATCGCATGTAAAACGAAAAAAAGAAAGAGCATCCAAACACTTTTGTTTGAAAAATTAAAACGGCGATCACTCCAGATTAAGATCGGTAAAGCGGTAAATACGAGGATATTTTCAAGTAACCAATCATCACGATACCACGGGTTAATTGCCAAATAAAACCAAATGGTTATATAGAGAATAAAAAGAGAAAGTTTTAATTTCATAGCTGTATGATAACATAAATATAAGAAAGAGTAATTTTTTTGATTGTGTAGTAAGAGAAGAGGTAAAGGTGGCGCAGCGGACGGGACTCGAACCCGCGACCTCCTGCGTGACAGGCAGGCATTCTAACCAACTGAACTACCGCTGCAACCTAAACGAATGGTGGGAATTACAAGACTCGAACTTGTGACATCTACCTTGTAAGGGTAGCGCTCTACCAACTGAGCTAAACTCCCGTGAGTTTAAAAAATCAAAATAACATGAACAAGTGGCGACCCCTAAAGGATTTGAACCTCTGTTCCTACCATGAAGTGATAGTGTCCTTGGCCACTAGACGAAAGGGTCACTGAAATCAACAATATGGTGTCCCGTGATGGATTCGAACCATCGACCCCTTCATTAAAAGTGAAATGCTCTACCAGCTGAGCTAACGAGACCTCTTCAATCATCAAAACTGGACGATTGTGAGGGCGAAATTATAGGGGAAAGATGTCGTTTTGTCAAGGAGAAAAAGCGATTTAGGTAAAAAACAATTCTTTGTCAATATTAAGGAGCATTTTAACGGCCATCAGAACACTTTGCTCTTGGATGTAGTTACGATCCCCTTCGAAATGAAAACGTTCCGTGTGGACAGAGGTTTTCGACCTGGCACTGATGTATACGGTTCCTACCGGCTTGGCATCGGTTCCCCCTGTAGGTCCGGCAATACCGCTGATCGCCATTGCATAATCAGAGAAACTGACGTTCATAGCCCCCTCGGACATCTCTAAGACAACTTCGGCGCTTACGGCACCGTGCTGTTCAATCGCGTCATCATCGACTGCCAGCCAGTTGGCTTTGAGAGTGTTAGAGTAGGTAACGAGTGAACCGTCAAAAATGTTGGACGCTCCACTTTGGGAGGTGAAAAAATGGGCGAGTGATCCACCGCTGCAGCTTTCGGCAAATGAGATTTTTTTATGGTGGTGAGAGAGCTTCTCAATAATAAACGCCCCGATATTGGTAGCCGCAATGACTTTATGATGCATTAAACCGCGAGCAGATGCAATAAACTGTGAAAGATTTCCATGACGTCGGGTATGGATACGGATTTTGAGCCACCCCTCTACCAATTCGCTGAATTCGAGTTTTACATCGAAGTTTTGGGCTAAGGGTTCAAGGAGCGTTTGGGCACTCAGGAGCTCTTCATTAAAGAGGTGGATAGTGGCAAGACGCGATTCATCATCGATAAGAATCGGGGGGAGCATTTTCCCCTCCGTCGCTAAAATAACGTTGATCTCAGAGCTGTTATGGGTGAGGAGATAGCTGCCGTTTTCTAAGATGCTGGCGCGGGATGGGATAAGCATCTGCTCTTTTAAAATTTGATTGTCGGCGGTGACGGTACTGAGGAGTTTCCCCACAATCGTAAAGGTATTTTTAGTTGTGATGATGATGAGCTTGGATTCATTTTTTAAAAGAGTTTCCAGATGTAAAAAAAGTCCTTTATCCGACTCTTCAAAATAGTTGATGGAATCGATCGACGCAAGACGATTTTTGATACTTCGGAGGATATAACGCTCATACGCTTCATTCAAAATCAGCCGATTACCTACGAAAATAACATCACGTTTCATGGTTTTCCTGAGTATAAAATTGGGATAGTATAGCACAGTGACAGCAAATTTTAATCACCTAAAAGATATAATGCACCACTTTTTCTATAAGGTAACAGATGGATTATAAAGAGACCCTCCTTCTACCTCAGACTGAATTTCCGATGCGTGGAAATTTGGTTCAAAACGAGCCTACACGGTATGCTGCGTGGATTGCAAACGATGTTTACGGCAAAATGAAAGCCAATCGTAAAGGCTCAGAGAGTTTTACTCTGCATGACGGTCCTCCGTATGCCAACGGCCATACCCATATCGGTCATGCTCTCAATAAAGTTCTTAAAGATATTATTGTTAAATATCACTATTTCAACGGTAAATCGGTTCGTTTTACTCCCGGTTGGGATTGTCACGGGCTACCTATCGAGCAGCAAGTAGAGAAAAAACTGGGCGGAAAACAGAAAAAAGAGCTTCTCAGCACGGCAGAAGTGCGCCAAATGTGCCGCGATCACGCGTCAGAGTTTGTCGGTATCCAGCGCGAAGAGTTTAAAAAACTCGGTGTTATTGCGGATTGGGATAATCCGTATTTGACGATGGATTCCAAGTTTGAAGCGAATATCTATCGCACTCTTTGCGCCGTGGCGAAAAAAGGGCTTTTAATCGAGCGTTCCAAACCGGTCTATTGGAGCTGGGCGGAGCGGACGGCGTTAGCTGAAGCTGAAGTTGAATACGAAGATAAAGAGGACTATTCCATCTATGTCGCGTTTGAACTAAACGACGATGCTAAAATCCGTGCAGGAATCGAAGGGAATGCCGCCATCGTGATCTGGACGACGACACCGTGGACGCTTCCGTCGAACACAGGGATTTCTCTTAACCCCGAAGAGGTATATGTTCGTACCAGTGACGGATACATCGTGGCTGAAAAACGCTACGATGCCCTTATTGAAGAGGGGGTGTTCACAGGTACGGTTGTGCAACGTATTGAAGCCAAAAAGTTTGAAAATCTTTATGCGATCAATCCTCTCAATGGCCGTGGTTCGCATTTGGTTTTGGGTGAGCATGTTTTGATGGAGAACGGTTCGGGGTGTGTTCACACGGCGCCGGGACACGGGGAAGACGACTATCGTATCGGGCTTCGCTACAACCTCGAAGTGGTGATGCCGGTCGATGAGACGGGATGTTACGATCAGACGATTGTCCGTGAAAAACTTTTACCGAATGCCGAAGAGTTTGTCGGAACCCATATTTTCAAAGCGAATGAGCCGATTATTGCCCTTTTGGGTGAGAGTGCGTTAAAAGTATCGAAATTTCGTCACTCCTACCCGCACTGCTGGCGTTCCCATACGCCGCTCATTTACCGTGCGACGAAGCAATGGTTTATCAGCGTTGACGGAACTCCTGCGGGGGAGAGCAAAACACTTCGCGAAATCGCGCAGGCTGAAGTAGCTAAAACGGCGTTTTATCCTGAGAGCGGACGTAACCGTTTGGGTTCAATGGTCGAGAACCGCCCTGACTGGTGTATTTCCCGTCAGCGTGATTGGGGTGTTCCTATTGCATTTTTCCGCGTTAAGGCGACGGGTGAAGTGATTTTGGATGAGAAAGTGCTCAACTTTATCGCGATGATTTTCGAGATGCACAGCACTGATGCGTGGTATTCGATGAGCATCGAAGAGCTCCTCTATCCGGGATCGGGATACAAAGCGGATGAACTTGAAAAAGTTTCCGACATTCTCGACGTTTGGTTTGATAGCGGTTCGACGTGGAATGCGGTGCTGAAATCACGCAACTACGATGCGGGAGAGTATCCTGCCGATTTGTACATCGAAGGGTCTGATCAGCATCGCGGATGGTTCCAATCTTCCCTCTTTTTGAGTACTGCGGTGGAACATATCGCACCGTACAAAGCGCTTCTCACTCACGGTTTCACCGTCGATGAGAAGGGTGAGAAGATGTCGAAATCGAAAGGGAACGTTGTTGCTCCCGAATCGGTACTCAAAGAGTATGGAAGTGAGATCTTGCGTCTGTGGGTAGCAATGAGCGACTATCAGGGAGATTTGAAAATCTCCGGCAATATCCTCAAACAAACGGCGGATCAATATCGAAAACTCCGTAATACTTTTCGTATTATGCTCGCCAATCTCGATGGACTCGAATCTATCGTCTCCTACAGCGAAATGGGTGAGATCGATAAGTGGATCGTGGCAAAAGCGAAAGAGGTATTTGATGAGACCCACCGTTTGTTTGGGGAGTACAATTTTGTTCATGGTATGAGCGGATTGAACTATTTCATCGTGAATGAACTCAGCGGTGTTTATATCGATATCACCAAAGACCGCATGTATTGTGATGCGGCCGACTCGGCAGAGCGCCGCTCGACGCAGAGTGCTATGGCAATTATCGCAAAATCGATGTTAGGGCTGATCGCTCCGATTTTGACCTATACCGCCGATGAGATTTTCGAGAATGCCCCCTCTATTTTAAAGGGAGAAGCAAACGATATTTTCGATGTAACGTACGCTTCTATCGAAGCGGTTGAGAGCAGCTGGGATGACGCAACGATGAAAGTGATCCGTGAAAAGTTCAATGAGATCGTGGATGGATTGAAAAAAGAGAAAGTGATTAAAAATACCCTTGAACTCGTTATCTCTACGAAGTCAGAGTCTGCCAAAGCAATGAAAAAAGAAGATATTGAAGAGTATCTGGTCATCTCTAAATGGTGCGCTTGCGAACTGAAAGATATTTTGGGGACATTTGAGATCGAGGGAGATATTTTTAATATCGCTCTCGCTACCAAAGCTAAATGCCCCCGCTGCTGGAAATACCATAGTGAAAAAGAAGAGATGGTGTGTAAACGATGTGCCTCAGTAGTTTCGGGATGGATGGTCGCAGAATGATTACTATGACACAGCCTGTTCCGATGAGTTTTATCATTGAAACCGTCGGAGTTATTTTGGCCGTCATTGGATTAGGTATTATGATGGTTAAACAAGCAAAACGTAGAAAGGAACGTGTATGATAACACTCAAAGAGGCGTTAAAGCTCTCGAAAGAGGAACTAAACTTACTCAAAGATGAGTTGAAAGCCAAGATTGCCGCCAATCCTGAATTGAATGCGTATATTGATGTGCTTAATGTCGGTGAGGGGATTCCGATCGCGATTAAAGATAATATCCAAGTTACGGGATGGTCGGTTACTTCAGGGTCTAATATCCTCAAAGGGTATATTGCCCCTTATAACGCGACTGTTATCGAAAAACTTCTCGCTAACAATATGTCTCCATTTGGGCGGACAAATATGGATGAATTTGCGATGGGTTCAACGACGGAGAGCAGCTGTTACGGCAAAACGCTCAACCCGCTGAACCACAACTGTGTCCCGGGTGGAAGTTCGGGCGGTTCGGCAGCGGCAGTGGCGGCAGGGCTTGCGGTAGCGGCTTTAGGAAGTGACACGGGTGGATCGATCCGTCAGCCGGCGGCGTTTTGCGGTATCGTCGGGATGAAGCCGACCTACGGACGTGTGAGTCGTTACGGGCTTGGTGCGTATGCGAGTTCACTCGATCAGATCGGACCGATGACCCAAAACGTTGAAGATGCGGCGATTTTGTATGATATTATCCAAGGTCATGATCCGAAAGATTCAACCTCTGCAGAGCGCAATGACGGCACTGTGAGTGATAAACTCGATCGTAATGTGAAACTAAAAATCGCTGTCGTACCTGACTATGTCAAGGATGCCTCAGAAGATGTCCGCAAAGCGTATACAAAAGCGATAGAAGCCCTTAAAAACGCAGGACATACCATCGTCGAGAAAAGCCTGATGGACCCGAAATACGACATCTCAGCGTACTATATCACCGCAACGGCGGAAGCGACAACCAATCTCGCCCGCTATGACGGTATCCGCTACGGGAATCGTGTCGAAGGAGAGAATCTAAAGGATACTTTTCTTCAAACCCGCTCACAGGGTTTCGGTGCCGAAGTACAACGTCGTATTATGCTCGGAAACTTCGTCCTCTCATCAGGCTATTACGATGCCTATTATGTCAAAGCCCAAAAAGTGCGCTCATTGATTCAAGAGGAGTATAATAAGATTTTCGAAGAGGTTGATCTTATTTTAACTCCGGTTGCTCCCCGTACCGCGTACGAGTTTGGGGCTCTTAGCGATCCGCTTGAGATGTATTTGAGCGATATTTACACCATTTCGGTCAACCTCGCGGGACTTCCCGCGATCTCGATTCCGGTCGACACGAGCGATAACGGTATGCCTGTCGGACTTCAACTCATTGCCGCTCCGTATGCGGAGCAAACACTTTTTAACGGGGCACTTAGCCTCGAAACTCAATTACAAGGATAACCTCATGAATATTCGTAAACGCGCCCTCACTTTTGAAGATGTATTGCTTATCCCAAAATACTCTGAGGTTCTCCCTAAAGAGGTGAGTTTAAAAACAATGTTGACCCGTAACATTCCCCTCAATATTCCGATGGTTTCGGCGGCTATGGATACGGTAACGGAATACCGTGCGGCAATTGCTATGGCACATTTGGGCGGTATCGGGATTATCCATAAAAATATGGATATCGAGACTCAAGTCAAGCAGATCAAAAAAGTTAAAAAATCAGAAAGCGGTATCATTATAGACCCAATTTTTGTTCATCCGGATGCTACCCTTGAAGATGCTGAAGCATTGATGAGTGAGTTTAAAATTTCGGGTGTTCCTGTCGTCGATACCCATAATAAATTACTTGGGATTTTGACCAACCGTGATATGCGTTTTGAGAAAGATTTATCGAAGTTAGCAATTGACGCGATGACTCCAATGCCGTTGGTAACGGCACAAGCTGGGATCACATTGGCAGATGCTGAGCAAATGATGCACGTTAATAAAATTGAGAAGCTTCCGATTATTGATAACAACGGCTTGCTTAAAGGGCTGGTAACGATCAAAGACATTAAAAAGCGAATCGAATACCCTCACGCGAACAAAGATGATTTCGGCCGTCTTCGCGTCGGTGCGGCGATTGGTGTCGGACAGCTTGACCGAGCGCGTGCTCTTGTAGATGCGGGTGTGGATGTTTTGGTACTTGACTCGGCTCACGGTCACTCTAAAGGGATTTTGGATACCGTTAAAGCGATCAAAAAAGAGATGGTCGTTGACATCATCGCCGGAAATGTTGCTACGGGTGAAGCGACACTTGCTCTTATCGAAGCGGGTGCTGATGGGGTTAAAGTGGGTATCGGGCCTGGATCTATCTGTACAACCCGTATTGTTGCCGGTGTAGGTGTCCCTCAAATCTCGGCTATCGATGAGTGTGCCGCTGTTGGGCGTGCACATGGCGTACCGATCATTGCCGATGGAGGTATTCGCTATTCAGGTGATATTGCCAAAGCCCTCGCCGTTGGTGCGAGCGTTATTATGGCGGGATCACTCCTCGCAGGAACCGAAGAATCACCGGGCGATACGATCATGTACCAAGGGCGTCAATATAAATCATACCGCGGTATGGGCTCAATAGGGGCTATGACAAAAGGTTCAACCGATCGTTATTTCCAAGAGGGGACGGCTGCAGATAAACTCGTTCCTGAGGGGATTGAAGGGCGTGTACCGTTTCGCGGAAGTATCGCTGCGGTAGTGCATCAGATGATGGGGGGGCTACGCTCTTCTATGGGATATTGCGGCTCTGAGAGCATTGAAGCGTTCTGGGATAAGGCAGAGTTTGTCGAAATCACCAGTGCAGGGCTGAAAGAGTCACA
>DLUI01000137.1 GCA_002742695.1 Sulfuricurvum kujiense
TTTTTTCCTTGTGCTTTGAGTTCTTGCGCTAACGTAGAGATAGCAATGGTAATCGATTCGGAGAGTATATTGACGCGATCGGTTAACATGGATCAGCCCTTGTAAAAATTTTGCGAATTATAGCACGGGAAGAATTATTTTTAGATTGTTTCATTACTAAAATTCGTCGTGACTGGAACGTGACCATTGGTTGGATATAATTTTAAAAAATCAAAAAGCAGTACAAATAGTTTTGAAAAACAAGACCAGCTTCTCTTCACTATTGTTGTTGCTTATGACATCGTCGTTAGGTGCATTGGAAAATAACAGTGCCACCGATGCCACGGAGATCCCTCTCGAAGAGTTGCTCCAAACCGAATACATCCCCGCCAGCCATATTGCTAACCAAATCAGTAATGCAGCTTCAGCCGTCTCGATCGTAACGGCACAGGATATCAAAGATTACGGATACCGTACATTGAGTGAAATCCTCTCAAGTATGCGTGGGCTACATGTACCTCAAAGCTATACCTACTCTTTTTTAGGGGGGCGAGGTTATCCCAGTAACGAATACGCAGGGCGCATTATTGTCTTGATCGACGGATATCGTGCCGATGATAGTATGTTTGGGCAAGCATATCTTGGTAACGACGGGATCCTTGATGTTGCGTTGATCGATCGTGTGGAGTATGTCCCCGGAGGCGGGTCAGCTGGGTATGGGGATGGAGCATTGTTGGGTGCTATTAATATCATCACGAAAAAAGGTTCCGATATTAGCGGCACACAGGTTGCGTTAGGATTCGGTAGCCGCCATGGACGTCAGCAGCGTGTTAGTTTCGGAGAAAAATTAGATAACGGTGCGAACCTACTGATCTCTGCCTCTTCGTTTAATGCCAATGGTAGCATTGAAAAAGATGGCGACAACGATGAAGAAAATAAACGCCTTTTTGCAAAATATGACGCTGAGAGCTTCTCTTTTCAAGGGGCGTATGCGAAACGCCAGATCAATCACCCTACCTATTCCGCCATAGACTCTTTAGTGTATGGGGATGAAAATGCATTTGCTCTCTTCAAATACAATACCGATATCGCTTCAGCTTTGAAACTCTCCTCCTCGTTTTGGTACGGGCACTATATTTACAGCTCTGATTATCTCGATCCCGAAGTTTACCGCTATGAATCCGAGAATATTGCGCAGTGGCATGGCGGTGATGCGAAGCTAATAGGCACGTGGTTTGACAATCATACTATTTCGCTAGGTGTCGGGTATCGCCACGATTATAGATGGCAAGATAGAGGAACTAGTTTTGATATGATTTTCAACGATGTCGATTCATACGATAGTTCTTATCAGCCTCGAAAAACCTATAGTCTTTATGCTTATGATGACTTTGCTATCTCACCCTCACTGAGTCTCAATTATGGGGTTCGATATGAAAAAAGCAATAATGACGTAAAACGAATCCTTAGCCCTCGTGCCTCATTGATCTACCAGCCATGGGATGAGAGTATACTTAAACTCTCTACAGGCGTAAGCAACCGTCAAGCAACACAGAGTGAAGGAGAATGGGATAAACCAGAACGTGCCAAAACGGAGGAACTTGTTTTAGAACAACAGCTTGGATGGCAAACCAAGCTCATAGGTTCACTCTATCGTTATCGCATCAGCGATCGTATCTCCTACGGTAACACTGAGTGTATTATTGCGCGAGGTGCTGAAGTAGAGATTGAAAAGCATTGGGAAGAGGGGATCCGTTTACGTACCAGTTACGCACGACAAAATACCAAAAATTCGAATGGTGAACGTCTCGGTCAATCTCCGTCACATCTTGCGAAGTTTAACCTCTCTACCCCACTTTGGAATGATCAATTACGCATGAGTGCAGAGGCGCAGTACACGGGTAAATATCTCCCCTATACCGGTTCGAGTAACTATCATGATGCGTATACCGTGGTTAATCTCAACCTCCTCGCACGTAAAATCGCACCGAATCTTGATATCAATGTGTTAGCACATGATGTGTTTAAGAAGTCCGATAAGGAAAAAACGACCTACCTTCCTCAATCGGGGCGTACCTTCTGGCTGCAATTGGAGTACACCTTCCAATGAGACAGTTAGTATTATTTTTAATTTTTGTAGTAAGTTTTTTGAGAGCCGATGCCTTGCCGGAATATACGATTAAGGCGGCATATCTTTATAATTTTGCCCTTTTGACCGATTGGCATGATGGGAAGATGTCGGGGGATTTTAATATCTGTTTTTACAAAGAAGATTTTGGTAGCGCTTCGAATGCCCTAAACAATAAGGTGCTGCACAACCAAAATGTAAAAATCTCTACCGTAACGACAGCCGAAGAAACAAAAGAGTGCCAAATAGTATTTATCAGAGAGGGCGAAGAACAACGGGGAGAAAAGTTGATCCAAAAACTTGCCGGTACGTCAGTATTGATCGTGAGTGAGAGCCCGAAGATTAGTGATGCTCATATTACGATGTTGCGTGATAATCGTAAGATCGCTTTTGATATCAATTTAAAACCGATAAAAGCAGCCGATCTGAGTGTCAGCTCACGTCTTTTAAAACTGGCACGTAGGGTAGAACAGTGATCCTCTTTAAAAAATCGTTGAATGATTGGTCGATCCAAAAAAAGCTTATTTATTCAAATATTTTTGGGATTGCTTTTGCCTTTATCCCTGTCATATTTATTATGGTAACGTATGAATATTTTGCGATACGAAGCAATGTTCTCGAAGCAATTCGGGTACAGGCTGATATTGCCGGTGAGAGTTCGGCGGCGGCGATGGCATTTCGAGACAGTGAAGCGGCACAAGATACCCTTTTGGCGCTTCAAGGTGTTCCTGATATGATCGAAGCTCATCTTATTCTATCCGATGGGACTCTATTGGAAAGCTATTATGGAAAGGGTTCAAAGATAAATAAACCTTCGGAAGAGTTTCAAGCCTCAAGAGAGGGTAAAGAGTATCTTACTTTGACGACCGTTACCATTGAAAAACCGATTTTTTTGCGCTCGGAATACGTTGGTTCATTGATTCTCGTCAGCAGTTTGCATAGTCTCTATACTCGAATGGGATGGTACTTATTTATTATCATTATTGCTGCAATACTAGGGTTTGTGTTGGCTCGTATGGTTAGTGAACGTATAAGCAAGATGATTACCGCTCCGCTTATGAATTTGATTGCGGCGACTCAGAAAGTGACGGTAGAGAACGATTATTCAGCTCCTATTTCTGCTGATTCCAAAGATGAAGTGGGAAATCTCTCTCGTGCATTCGGTGAGATGATGACGCAGATTCATAAGCGCGATTTGACGATGCAGCAGTTGGCCTATTATGATAGAGTAACGGGGATTGCTAATCGTCACTTTTTTGAAGAGCGTATTGTACAAGCACTCGGTAATGCTGAACGTTATGGAACTTCATGCTATCTATTGATGATCGATTTGGATGATTTTAAGATCGTCAACGATACTGTAGGGCACCATGTCGGAGATCTCCTATTGCGGCATGTAAGTGAAAGTTTAACAAAAACAATGCGGCAGAATGATAGTATTTTTCGGATCGGCGGGGATGAATTTGCTGTTATTGTTGAAAGTACTTCGGATCACGAATCTGTCGCGCAGATCGCTCAAAAAATTATAAACGCTGTTTCGACCCCTGTGGTGTTGGAAGGTAATAAAGTAAAGGTCGGTGCAAGTATCGGAATCAGTTGTTTTCCAAAATTCTCATCCGATGTACAAACACTGATGAGCACATCGGATTCGGCAATGTATCTGGCTAAAGGGAAGGGGAAAAACAATTATCAGATATATAATCCGCCAATTGTTTAAACTTACATCGGCTTATGCTCCAAATATTGTGGTTTTCCCGTATGAAATCCTTGTGCATAGGTAATGCCCAAATCGGTTACGTTTTGTAAAATTTCTTCGCTTGAGACAAACTCGGCAACCGTGTCGATACCGATACGATGGGCAAAATCGACGATAGCTTCCACAACGATACGATGGCGCGGATTTTCATCGATCGATTTTATAAGTGAACCGTCGATTTTGAGAATATCAACATTGAGTTTGAGGATATTTTCAAAGTTGGAGTAACCGGTTCCGAAATCATCAATGGCAAATTTGACCCCAAAGGCTTTCATTCGGGCTATAAAAGAGGCAGCTTCATCAAAATTCTCAATACCTTCCGATTCCAATATCTCAAAAATTATTCGATTCGAAGTGCCGGTTTGACGGAGAATGTTTTCGATCGTCGTTACGGTACGGTTGTCTAACATATCACTGATGGAGAGATTGATCGAAAATTGTTCATCCCTCGATGCAAACAGATGGCACGCTTGATAGACAACCTCTTGGGTAATATGGTGGTAGAGTTTGGTCTTTTGTGCAATCGGTAAAAAATCATAAGGGGCGATCAACGAGCCGTCTTCATTTTGAATACGTACCAATGTCTCATATTTTGCAATTTTTCCGTTTTCACACGAGACAATTGGCTGATATTGGCAGATAATACGGTGCTCAACTAAAGCTTGACGAATGTGAGCAGACATAGCGATGTTGGCTTGATATTGCTGTTCGATCCCTTCAGATTGGTCGTATACAGAGTAGGGGAGTTTCGCACTTCGTGCTTTATTAAGTGCAACATCGGCATGGATCAGAGGTTTATCACTGTCGATTGCGATTCCGACTGTAGCGCGGACGTGGACGGTTTCCTCCGCGATCATAAAGAATTTCTCGCTTAATAACGAGAGAAGCATTTCGATGTCATGACAAAATTCATTGTGACTACTTCCCTCTTTCATCCGGAATGCAAATTCATCTCCCCCCATACGGTAGGGCTTCAGTTTCATTTCGCTGAGCCAATGGGCAATTTGGCTTAAGAGCCAATCTCCGGTATCAATACCGAAGAAATCGTTGATCTCTTTAAAATCATCTATATTGAGTATCGCAACAGTATTGATATCATTGAGCTGTAAATCTTCTTGGAGCTTAATGCGATTCGGTAGCGATGTTAGATTGTCATAATACAAATGTCGTATTGCTTCTCGCGTTTGTTCGCTAATTTTAATCTCAAGGTTTTTATTAATCGATTCAATCTCTTGAGCGTATTGAATAACACTCTCTTGCATTATTTCAAAGGAATGAATAATTTGGGTAAATTCACGTTGGCTATAGGGAATGTCGAATATGATCTTTTTTCCGAGTTTAAAATTTCGTACTTTTTCAGCAATCAATTTGATCGGTAATAAAAGATGGTTTATCCACACCATCATAAGCCAAAGGATGGCAAAGACACTGACACTGATCCAGCCGTACAATGTATAAAAACGGTTCATAGCTTTAGTGAACTCTTCCCCTGAGTATACAAGGGTGATGGTGCCGATCACTTTAAGGGAGGAGGGTTCCATTAAATTTTCGCTGATTTGGATGGTTTCATGCGATGTTGAGTGATCGTAATGATGATAGTCCAAAATTACATCTCTCTTTGCATCGGATATTTTGAGGGAAATAACTTCTGGACGTTTGGTAATAGCAGAGAGTTTGTCTCCAAAATCGTGTATACCCAGAAAGAGGGCAAGAGATATTGCAGGATTAACCGTATCAATCAGCAGTGCCGCTTTTTCTTTTTGGGAATTGATCGTTAAATCTCGAACAATAAAAAAAGTCACTAAAGTGACAGTAGTAAAGATAATGAAGGTGACAAGGGTAAGTGCCGTAAAAAGTTTAGTGGAAAGGCGGGCATTTTTAAAACGGTTCATTCGACAAGTCTCGCAATCTGAAATAAAGTATCGTTAAATCGGTATTTTCCCTCTTTAAGAGTATTCTTGTTAATGTAAATGATAGTAGAGCGTTCAATGGCAATGGAACCTAAGATACCGAATTCCATATCGTTTACATCATACGAAAAGGTAGGAACGGTGTTGGCTATTCCCCAAGCGGCAATTTTTTTGATCGATGGGGCAGTGGTATGTTGAATGGAGTAAACAAATGTGATCTCTTTGCGTGTCATCAGTTCATCTACCGAAACGGGAAGTGCCGTAAAGGAGAAATTTGAAACTTTTCCATTATGGATTGTATTCATTTCATTAGCAATCAATTGGGCATTCGCTTTTTTGTTAGTATCATAAACAATTGCCAATATTAGCTTAGAGGAGGGTGCTTTGGATGCTAAACGGGTATCCAATGCCATAATTTTAGGGAGCATCCGAATGTGTGTTTGCATCAAAAATGATTCATCAGCTTTTGCAAATAAAAATCCGATCAACAAAAGCAACAAAATACGCATTAAAATTTCCAACCGCTTCTGATCCAGAATGTTCGACCCGATATAGGGTAATCATCGGGATAGGTAGCCGGAGTTGAGGGGTAACGATAGATAGCATTCGTAAGATTTTTTAGAGCACCTTGGAGATAGAATCCGCTACTATCCTCCCACCCTAAAATCAAATCAACTGCGGCAAAGGACTCCATCGAATTTTTTCGTGAATCATTCGGGCGTCTCTCTTTTTCACTGCTGTAACGCCCTAGTACTCCGGCATTGAGTTGAGGCGTAAGGGCATACGAAAACGCCCCTTTCACCATATGAGATGATGCGTAGGGGAGATAGTCGGTCGTTTCTGCGCCTTTGAACGTTTCTCCTCTGATATAGCTATACGAGAGGGCAAAAAGATCATTTTCACCGATACTGCCACGAAATTCCGTTTCCAATCCCGAAATATTCCGCTTACCGATATTTTGATAGATTTTCGTGGTTGTATCGGGGGCGATTTGGTCTTTGTTCTGAAGATAAAACAGATTGATTCCCACCGTCGTATCTAGGGTAGGTTTATAGAGGTATTGGGTTTCATACGACGTAACATGTTCGGGTTCTAAATTGGGATTTCCAATCTTAGCGGGGTGATTTTGAACATACATCTCTCTCAATGAGGGGAGGCGGAAGTTATTACCTACCATGAGTTTGAGGATATGTTGGCGATGGGGCTGATAGACTAATGCCCCTCTGGCATAGGGCTGAAATTCGATATGGGACGCTTTCGTCCCACCTAGATAAAGGGAAAAGGCTAATTGGTCACTGATATCCAGTGTATCATTGATATAGATATCATCCGAATGTCGGCATGCTGATCCCGCATCAATAAATGGGGCAAGGCGCGTATAATCAACAAGGGTTGACCCGCCGGTTCTATTTGTTGTTACGGTGGACATATCAATCATATCTTCGTATTTTGCACTGTAGCCGAGAGTTATTTTATGATTTTTGATACCGGTATAGATAGTTGAAATATTACTATAGAGTAAACGGGTTTTAAAATCCAAATAGGCCCAAAAACCATCTGGAAAGGTAATGACGGTGAGATATGTCCCTGCAGGAAGCAAGCGGGCTTCTTCTTCCCATCCGTCCTCCATTATTCCCGCTTTGACGTTCAGAGCTAACGTATCGGTAATTTTATGGCTATAAGCGCTTTCTAGGTACCAAGAAGGGAGTGACTGTTCTCCATCGATATTAGGTAATGCATTCAAATTACCAAAGGCACTTCCGGTTGTAAATTTGTTGATTCTCCCTTTGAGAGAGAAATCACCGTAACTATACGAGAGTCCAAATCCCACTTGATGGCTTTTAAGTGACGCTAATCCGGTATTTCCGTATTTATCGGTGACATTAATGGGCGAGGTTGCATCATTGTTTTGGTAAAAAAGATCCGTAGAGAGTTTCCAATTGGATGCACGATGGGTATACCAAAATCCTGCTTGTTGTGAAGAATCACTTCCGAAGCTTCCGAAAATAACGCCATTAAGGGGCTCTCCTTCATCTTTTGCGTAGGTTATAACATTGATAGATCCTGAATAACCGTTTACCCCTTCGATAAAACTTCCTGCACCGCGTACGACTTCGATTCTCTGTATAAGCTCAATCGGAAAATCCAAGTATGCACTATAGCTGTCAAAGCTGCGGTCATTGACGACGACACCGTCAATCGCTAATTTGGTCTGCCCGAAAGCAAGGGGATTGGAACCCCGTATAACGGTTGTACGATTGTTGGTCGTATCACCCATCATATCGATTCCGGGAACCAGCATGAGGGCATCTTTTAACGTATGCGCTCCGAAAGAGACCAAATCTTGGTTTTCCCATACCGATAAAATAAAGGGCTGATAATCGATGTTTCGATTGGTTTGTGTGGCCAACTCTTCTGCGTGGTTCATATCTTCGGACAACGAGGTAATAAGAGGCGGTTCACTCGCTAAAAGGGTCAACGGAATAAGTGAAAAAGAGACAATGAGAGAAAAAACTTTCAAAAATATGCCCTTAATCAAACAAAACAGTTCGGTTTTTGCCCTCTTTTTTGGCGCGGTACAAAGCATCATCCGCTCTTCCGACAAAAGCATCATAGCTATCACCGGCATGGTGCATCGTTGCTCCGACACTGACGGTCATTTTAATTGTTTTTCCTGAGTATATGAGATGGCTTTGTTCGATTTTCGAGCGAATTTTATCGGCTACTTCAAAAGCCTGTTCACGGTCGCATCGGCTCAATACCACGGTAAATTCTTCTCCGCCGTAACGATACACTTTATCCCCGCCGCGAATGACAGATTTGATGCTTTGAGCGAAAAAATAGAGCACTTTGTCTCCGGCCAAATGGCCATGCGCATCATTAATGTGTTTGAAATTATCGGCATCAATCATAAGTAATACAATAGGAAGAGCTTTCGATTCACCGGCTTGAATCACACTGTTCAAGTCATCAATCATCCCTTTGCGGTTGGTGACACGAGTAAGGGGATCAACGGTGAGGGCTAAAACCGTTTCTTGTAATTCCGATGTCAAATCATCAATTTTTTTCTGAGCTTTTTTAAGCTCAAGTGACATGTTTTTGCCCAGTTCGCTTAAGCCGTCAACAAAATTGACGCACCGCTCGACTCCTTCTTGAGAGGCTTTGCTTATGTAATTTTCCTGTAATTCGGCAACATGTGAGATATCCGCGTGAGTTTCGACAAAAGAGGCGATTGATTTATGGGCAATATCAAGATAGCGGCTCAAATCATCGTGTGTTTCAATGGAAGGATCATTTTTCTTTTGTTCATCTACGAGAGAGGGATCGGCTTGGACTTTAAATATATCATCAAAATATTTTTTGTAATTATGTGGAAAAGGGGGGATTTGCAGTGATCTTAGGGCTCCGATAGTTTGGTCATGAATTGAAAATATTTTTTCATAAACTTTGGAATCATCCATTTTCTGTCCCTAATGATCTGTATTAGAGGATTGTATCATTTTAGTTTTAAGAATACACTAAGAGAGGTGTGTTTCAATAGTATAATTGTATGCTTTAGAATAAATCCGGTACAGCTGGTCGGTAGTGAGGTTGATTTTAGGTGCCAAATGTTCGATCAGGGTTTGTATATTCTCCGTCTTTTCCAGCTTTTCCGTAATCAACAACAACTTTCCAAAATACCCTTCTCTTTTTACTAATGCATCGACAAGCGGCTGTGCCAAGTGAATTTTGTGGATAATATCTTCCATACTGATGTGGAGATAGGTATCGATTAATGAGAGACTTCCGACTAAAAAAGCTTCATCGGCAAGCTTCGGTTTTCCTAAGGCGATGACTAATTCTCGCATCATATTTGCCCTAAATTTAGCGGCATCGACAATCGCTTCTTGAAATCTCTCTTCATGATGTCCGGAATATAAAAAGAGCCCCAGCCATGAACGCAGACGTGAAGGACCTAAAAGATTAAGGATTTGTTTAATACTCGTAATTTCATGTCTAAAAGAAAATTCGGCTGAGTTAATATAACGGAGAAGATTAAAGGTAAGCTCGGGATAGAAGGAAAATTTTTCACTGATAAGATTCATATCCGCTGTTGAATACAACGTATTAATGATATCGATTGCATTGATAACAGAGGGTTCAATCTTGATTCCGCTGATGACGGTAGGTTTTTCGAAAAAATAGCCTTGAAAATAGTCAAATCCGGCTTTAATACACTGCTCGAATATCTCAATATTCTCTACTTTCTCAGCCAATAATTTAATATCTTGATAGGAAGAAAATTTTCCGATAATTTCCTCTAGTGTCATATTGTTGAGTGCGAGCAAATCTATTTTAACGACATCAATATAGGGGAAAAGCAATTTAAAATATTCAATATTTTCGTTTTCACACGAAAAATCATCCAGTGCAAATTTATACCCGATCTCATGCAAATGGCGCACTTTTTCAATCACATCAGGTGTAACTTTGGTATATTCTAAAATTTCAAAAACAAATTTGGATTTTGGGAGGGATAAAAAGACATCACTGAGGATGATTTGCTCATCCACATTGATATAACCGATTTTATTACCGAGAATGGATGAGAGACCGATATTGTGAATGAGATTGATAATAACGCGTGCCGTCGCATCGGCATTATTTGAAAAGACGGCTTCACTGGATTCATAAGCACTTCTATAAAGGAGCTCATACGAGATACATTTTCCATCTCTATCGAATATGGGTTGTCTACCGATAAAAATATCTGTTTCTCTCATACTAACGCCCACTGTATTGTTTTAGAATGTTCTATATTGTACGTCAGGTATTATATATTTAATCTTATTAATTTTTTTGTTTATTTTAAGCCTTGAGAAGTGTAAACATTCCGAGGGTTCCAGAGAATCCAGCCGCAGCTGCCGAAAGCTTCACTGGCCGCGATTTGTTCACGAATTTCTTTGGCTCCATAGATACGGCGGTCGAATGCGTAATCACGAAATGCTTGCAACCATGGACGATAGGCAAGCGGGGAGGTTCCCGATTTTTCAAGTGCTTTATCGAGAGATTGTTTGACAACTTCATAATTGGCTTTGACGGGATCGGGATGGCCGGGAATTCCTGCATTAAAACCTGATGGGTAGAGCATCGGTGAGAGATAATCGACATACGGAGAGAGGGCATCGACCCGTTGACCGATCTCAATATCGGCGTTATGCCAGCTGACGTATCCGAAAATATCGGCAGAGATAAAGACGTTGTACGGAGTTAGACGGGTACGCGCCGCTTCTAAAAAGCCGGAAATCGCTTTTACCCGTTCCGCTTGGGTGTTTTCAACCGAAAATCTTACCCCTTTGGCATCCGGAAAACGGACATAATCAAATTGAATTTCGTCAAATCCCGCTTTGGCCGTCTCTTCGGCAATGGAGATCATATAGTCCCATGACTCTTTTTGTGAAGGATCGATCCAATAAAGCCCCTCTTTGTCCTTAAACAGGCTACCGTCACTTTTACGAACGCCCCATTGCGGGTAAGCCGTGATAAGAGGGGTATCTTTAAATGTAACGATACGTGCTATAGAATAGATTCCCTCTTTACGAAGTTCTGCAGTGAATTTTTTAATATCTTTGAATAAAATTAACTCTTGTGCACCTATTTTATTGGCGATGGGATTGGTTGTGGCAAACGCAATTTGACCACGATCCATTTTTATGTCAATAACCAGAGCATTAATCTCGGTATTTTTGATAATATCTTTGGCATTACCCATAATTTTTCCATGAGTCGCTCCGAAGCTGGAGAGGTAGAGTGCTTTGGGTTGAAACGGCTGAAGATACATTCTTCCGCCGCTTTTGTAAAATTTGCGTTCATAACCGATGGCACGTGCCCCGATAATAGGAGATGCCGGTACTTTAAAAGCACCGTTGCAATCTGTGCGGTATTCTTTTGAACCGGAGATAATGATAGCATTTGGAATAGGTTTTTGGGTTGTTTTATCGAATACGGTTCCGATTGTGCTCGCTCCCCATGTTAGCGTAGCTAATGTTACTAAAAGCGTCAATGCTTTCACTCTGTTCTCCCTGTTGAATCAATTGCCGTATCGTAGCAAAAAATAGTCCAAAATGGGGAGGTTTGAAGCGATTAAATGTTAAAATGTATTAATACAATACCAAAAAGGTAATATCCATATGTCATTTACGACTTTAGGGCTTAGTGCCCACCTTCTCGATACCCTTGCAGAATTAGGGTACCGTGATCCGACACCTATTCAAACACAGATCATCCCACTCGTTTTGCGCGGACGTGATGTTCTCGGAGCAGCACAAACGGGAACCGGAAAAACAGCGGCATTCGCCCTCCCGATCCTTCATAAACTCATTAGTGCAACCGATGCCAAACAATCGAGTGCACGTGCGCTTGTGATTGTTCCGACACGCGAACTCGCCTCTCAAGTTGCATCCGCGATTGAAACCTATGCTGAGGGGCTTGAGATCAAATGTATCGCCCTTTATGGCGGAGCCAATATGGCACGTCAGGCAAAAGAGCTGGGGGAGGGGGTTGATATCATCGTCGCCACTCCGGGACGCCTTATCGAGCTTAATAAACAAGGGCATGTTCCCCTCTCTCGAATTGAATATCTGGTCTTCGATGAAGCCGATACGATTTTTGATATGGGATTTATCCGTGAAGTGGGGCAGATCATCGATCTTCTCCCCGTGAACCGTCAAAATATGCTCTTTTCGGCAACGATGACCCCTGCGGTCAAACAGCTGAGCGAAAAGATTCTCAAAAAACCGCTATTGATTGAGATCGATAACCTCAAAGCGGCCGATATGACCCTTCGTCAAGTGGTTCATCCGGTTGAGAAAGAGCGCAAAAAAGAGTTGTTGTCATTCCTGATCGGCTCTAACAACTATCCGCAAGTTCTCGTTTTTACCCGAACCAAGGCCGAAGCGGACGAAGTGAGTGCAGAACTCACCGCCAGCGGTTTGAAAAATGTCGTCATCCATGGCGATAAAAAACACGGTGCACGCGATCGCGCCCTCACAGAATTTAGAGAAGGCTCCGCCCGTATCCTCGTAGCGACCGACATCGCGGCACGGGGACTGGATATCGAGGGGCTGGATGTCGTCATCAACTACGATATCCCTCACATCAGTACCGATTATCTCCACCGTATAGGACGTACGGGACGTGCTGGGAATGACGGTCTCGCTATCACGCTTCTCTCCTCCGCTGAGCATATCTCGTGGTCAAAAATCATCACGATGCTCGGTAAAAACGTCGAGACGATCTTGGTTCCGGGATTTGAACCCCCAGCCGATAATGCACTGGTAAAAACACGCGGTAAAAGTCTCTCCAAAGAGGGAGAGAAAAAAGAAAAAACGGCAGGTGCATTCGGCAACAAGCGTAAAAAAGCTCCCGTTCAGCCGAAATTTGTCGGTAAACGCGGCCCTCGTGTCGCACGTGAAGAGTCTGTAGAAAAAGGGAGCACTTCAGCTCGAGGAAGTGCTTTTGGCAATACTAAAAAACCTTCTCCTAAAAAATCGGGCGGACGGGGGAGATAATTTCTCTCCTAGGAATCTGACATGCTGCAAATCTCCCACACCGTTAGTATACCCGACTCTGAAATCGAGATAACCGCTATTCGATCCCAAGGCGCGGGGGGACAAAACGTCAACAAAGTCTCCACGGCGATACACCTCCGCTTCGATATCAATGCCTCAACACTTCCCGAGTTTTACAAAGAACGTCTCCTTGAGATCACCGATCATCGTATTACCAAAGACGGCATTATCAATATCAAATCCCAAGAATCGCGATCTCAAGAAGAGAACAAAGAGGCGGCGTTAGAGAGACTCAAAGAGCTTATCAAAAGCGTCACTATCGTGCAAAAAAAGCGTAAACCGACCAAACCGACCCGTAACTCACAGAAACGACGGATGGATAGCAAAACGAAGCACGGGAATATTAAGAAAATGCGGGGAAGAGTGGATAAGGGGGAAGGGTAAAGATTCTTACGGAAATAACTCTGTGCTACAATCACGTCATTAAAACTCCCTAATTAGGAATATCCATGAGCACTATCGATTTCTCATCATTACCCCATACTCCATGTTATATCTGCGAAGAGGCTCTTTTAGAAAAAAACCTCCAAGTGATGGAGCGGGTTCAGAGAGAATCGGGTGCGAAGATCATCCTTGCCCTCAAAGGGTTTGCGATGTGGTCAACCTTTCCCCTCGTGGCACAATACCTTCAAGGGTGTACCGCCAGCGGATTGCATGAGGCCAAGCTTGCACGTGAGAAGATGAACAAAGAGGTGCATACCTACTCTCCGGCGTTTAAAGACGAAGATATTGACGAAATCGCCCGCATTTCCGATGATATCGTATTCAACTCACCCGCACAGTTTCACCGTTATGTTGAGCGTGTTAAAGCGATCAATCCAAATATCTCGGTATCACTCCGTGTCAATCCCGAATACTCATCCTCACCTGTCGACCTCTACAACCCGTGCGGACTCTACAGCCGTTTGGGGACGACTTTAGCCAATTTCGATGATTCGATTGTCTCAAAACTTGACGGATTTAATTTTCATGCGTTATGCGAGCAAAACGTTGATGCGTTGGAAGGGGTACTCGAAGCGTTTGAAGCGAAATTCGGCTCTTATATCGACGGAATGAAATACGTCAATTTCGGAGGAGGGCATCATATTACCCGCGTCGATTATGATGTGGATCGTTTGATTGAGGTAATACGTGCCTTCAAAGCACGTCATAACAATATCACCGTCTATCTCGAACCGGGTGAAGCGATCGGATGGCAGACGGGGCCGTTGGTCGCATCGGTACTCGATATCGTCCATAACGGGATGGATATCGCGATTCTCGATACCTCTGCCGAGGCGCATATGCCCGATACACTGGCGATGCCGTACCGTGCGATGATTCGCGGCTCAGGAGAAGCGGGAGAGAAGGCGTATACGTACCGTTTCGGCGGTAACACGTGTCTCGCAGGGGATATTATGGGGGATTATTCGTTTGATGAACCGCTCAAAGTAGGGGATAAGATTATTTTCGAAGATCAGATTCATTATACGTTTGTAAAAAATACGACGTTTAACGGGATCAAACTCCCATCACTCGCGATCTGGACGAAAGAAGGGGAACTTAAAATCGTTCATGAATTCGGCTACGAGGATTATCGCAACCGTCTCTCTTAGCGTTTGGTTAAGACGGTTGCTAAGGCTTCAGCAACGTTTTCATAGGTTTCTAAAATAGTAGCCATTTGCTCAAGATAGGTTTGCATCGCTTTTTTCTCATAATCGAGCTTTCGTTGGCGTCGTGTCAGTTCGCTGATTTTATTGGCAATTTTGTTTTTACTGAGCTCAAGCTGATTGAGGGTCTTTTTCTTCAACTCAAACAGCTCGGTTTGATGGTAATTGAGTCGATTGATTTGTGATTTCAAAGAGACGGTCTCTTCGGGAGTTGAGCCTGTTTTATTTTTGAGTCGTAGAATCGCCGCATCGTTTTCAGAGATAGTCTCTTGAAAATCAGTGACTTTATCTGTGATGATATCTTTATTGTTCTTTTCTACGGTTAGCTCATTTTGAGCATCATTAAACTCTTTTTCGGCAATGAGTATGGCCTCTTTTTGGGATGCAATTTTCAGCTTTACCTGTTTGTATTGCATCATAATGGAGACAACGGCACTGAAATTCCATTTTTGTTGTTTAGAATCGACAATAGCGTGCTTTTGGATTTTGTTGCCGTTGGCATCAATGACAATTTCATCGGAAAAATATTTGATAAATGCTTCTGCATTTTTATCCCGATTTTCAATAAATTGTAAAAGATTTTTGGCCGTATAGAGAAAGATACGGTGAAAATGTTCTCGCAATACGTATCCCGTGAACCCTTCGATTTTATTTCTATCCTCTTTTTTTAGTACCTCGAGCAAAAGAATTTCGATCATGGAGCGAAATACCGGGATAAATGTTCGTGTGAAGGTGGCATTGTCAATCACACTAAAATTGAGTTTCTCTGCTATAACCTCACCTAAAATAGGCTCGATATGTTCCCAAGCACCTTGCGGGAAGTAGGTCTGATACATCGCTTCCATATCTTCCACCGATTCGCCGCCGAATCGTTTGTCTACCCCTTCCGCAAATTTTTTAGGGGGAGTGTAATGGCGAATCGTAATACGTCCCCGTAAAAAAAAGATAATATCGCGAACGTCGAGATTAAAAATTTGCTCAACCTGCCGCCTTGTCATTTGACGTGCATTATCGAGATCCTCATCAAATTTGAGGAAATTTTCCAAAATCGGCTTTCGTATCTCTTCGGGAATGGAGACAAGATACGGAAGAGGCGAAAAATCGGCTTTACGCTCAAAAATATCGATTAATAAGACATTGTTTTTATGGAGCATCCGATCATACGCTTCGGGTTTTGACGGGTCAATGAACTGTTTTTTAAGGGCGAAAGATTCTAAGGTAACCTGTACTTCAATCTCTTGAAAGCTTTTAGCAAAATATTTGATGAGGGCTTTTCGAATGGCCCCTTTTTTATCATCGAAGAGGGTTTCGTTATTAGAGATTGAGAGTTTTTCAAGAAGTGTCCGATATTGTTCGGTTGTAAAGTCAAGCGCATAAATATGTCTCGGTAAACTTTCATCCAAAATGGTGACAACGTCTAAAATAATACGGGGATTCAAAATTCATCTCCCTTGGGAGAAATCAATTTTACTGCGGCTGTAACGGCATTGATATAACTTAACACCGACGCTTTATTTTGGTAAGCAATGTCAAATGCGGTTCCATGATCGACAGAGGTACGAATAATCGGCAGACCCAAAGAGACGTTGATCCCCTCATCAAAATAGAGGGCTTTGAGTGGAGCAAGCCCTTGATCGTGATACATTGCCGCAATCATCGAGTAGCGTTCCCGAAAACGGGGGGTAAATGCAATATCAGGGACGATAGGGCCGATAAAAACCTCTCTCCCTAGTTCTTTATTGGCATGCTCTATAGCGGCTTCTATAAAACGCTCTTCATCTCCCAACACCCCATGATCCCCTGCGTGGGGGTTTAGACCCAGTACTGCAATCGGCTCATGGGAGGTGGCATGATAGAGTTGGAGAAAAAAGGTGAGCAGTTTATCCGTTTGGATATGAGAAGCCACTTCACGCAACGGAATATGCTCCGTATAGAGGGGAACATAGAGTTTGTCGCATCCGAGCATCATTATCGCGTCACTTTTGAGAATATCGCGCAGTGCATCCGTATGTCCCACATAATCGATTCCCGCCATCATCCATGCCTCTTTATGGATGGGGAGAGTGACGATCGCATCGACATGGTTTGCTTTGGCAAGCTCTACCGCTGCGATAAAGGAGTCATAGCTGTAGCGTCCGCTGGAAGCGGATATTTTTCCCGCTTCGATCGTAAATTCTCCGGAGACTTTAAACATATGAAAATCGTTCGGGATTTGCTTATGCAGTAAAGCAGCCGCTTGATGTGCCATTGTGTAATTAATGCAGTAAAGCGGTTCACACAGCTGCTTAATTTTATCGTGGGCTTTGAGTGCGATTTCAAATCCTACACCGTTAAGGTCACCGACACTGATGGCGAGTCGTTTTAGCGCTGACATAATGCTTTCATATCCGATACGGCAGTAGCTAATCC
>DLUI01000146.1 GCA_002742695.1 Sulfuricurvum kujiense
ATCCTCCTTTTCATCCTCTCCTTTCTAAGCTACTGGTGGGGGCGGTATAAAAGCGCGCGTGAACACCATGACCTCGAATCGTTTTTAGGCAAATTCGAATCGATCGGCGAGGGGGAAAAACTTACCGAGCAAGTAGAGACCAACTCCCTCAGCTCCGAATCGTGGCTGTTGTTGGCACAAAGTTTCGAGCATCAGGGAAATTATGAGAAGAGCGTGGAGATCTATCACGCCCTCCTCGCCAAAAACCGTGATCCCATTTTCCAAAAAGATGCCCTATTGCTACTCGGAAAAAGCTTCTTTAAAGCGGGATTTTTAGAGCGTTCACGCCAAACATTCCTACAAATTTTACACAATGCACCCCGAACACCGCAGGCCTTACACTTTTTGGTACTCATTTATGAGCATCTTCAACAATATGATAAAGCCCTAGAAGTGATGGAATCGCTCCAAGAACTCTCTCCTGATACCATCAGTGAAAAACTTTATCTTGAATGTCGCATACTCATAGGAGATCATAAAATCGATATGGATGAGAAAGCCGATAGATTAATAAAAATCTACCAGACCCATCGCCACCTTGGATATATGATTTACGAGTGGCTTTTCACCTATCGCCCTATGCTGGCATGGAAACATTATGACCAATCACTCAGTGTCCGCCTCAGCGATATTCTATGGCGCCTCAGAGATGAAAATCTCGATTTGGATATAATTGCAAGCAACACCTATTTGCGTGAACTCTTTAGCGCAAAAGGGTCGCTTGAGCTGGCAGATGGGAGTTCGGTATTCGAACTTGATACCCTTATCGCCCTACGACGCTGCGGCGCGAATAAAGCCACATTGCAGTTTGAATATACGTGCGGTGAGTGTAACGTGATCTCGTTTTTGCCGTTTCACCGTTGCCCTCAATGCCATGCGATTGATTCGGTACACAGTATTATGAATCTTTCAAAGGAACGATTTGAAGAAAATAACTCTCTTCAGTGACGGCTCCGCACTGGGAAATCCGGGACCGGGCGGATTTGGAGCCATTTTGCGCTATGGCGATAAAGAGCGGATTATCCGTGGCGGAGAAGCGCATACGACAAATAATCGGATGGAACTCCTCGGAGTCATCGAAGGGCTTCGTGCGATCAAAGAGCCCTGCGAAGTGACCGTTATTTCGGATTCGAGTTATGTCATCAAAGGGATCAATGAATGGCTCCAAGGGTGGATTAACCGCAACTTTGCCAAAGTCAAAAATCCCGACCTCTGGCAAGAGTACATCCGCGTCTCCGCACAACACCGCATTGAAGGTGTTTGGGTACGGGGACATAACGGCCATATCGAAAACGAACAGTGCGACCAGATTGCCCGCGAAGAGGCGGAAAAATTTAAAGAAGGACTAAACAACAAATGAACAACTTAGAAGCCCTGCAAGAACGTTTAGGGTACACATTCCAAAACAAAGAGCTCCTTATTGAAGCGCTGACGCATAAAAGCTACAAACAGCCCTACAATAATGAGCGACTTGAGTTTTTGGGGGATGCGGTACTCGATTTGATCGTCGGTGAATACCTCTATAAAAAATTTCGCGCGTTCGATGAGGGAAAACTCTCCAAGATGCGCGCTTCTCTTGTTAACGAGGGGGGATTTACCTCTCTGGCTATCTATCTGAAATTGGGGGAGCATATTTTTCTCTCCAATGCCGAAGAGAACAACAGCGGACGAACCAAAAGTTCTCTCCTCTCCAATGCTTTTGAGGCACTTATGGGGGCTATCTACCTCGAAACGGGTCTCCAAAAAGTTCAAGAGATCACGATCGAACTTCTCGAGCATGTCCATCCCGATATTTCGCTCGATTCCCTCTTCAAAGATTACAAAACCTCTCTCCAAGAGCTGACCCAAGCCCACTACGGTACAACTCCCGAATATCAGCTCATCGCCGCTCACGGCCCCGATCACAAAAAAGAGTTTGAAGTGGCCGTCATCATCGACGGCAAGCGATACGCCTCCGCTCAGGGAAAAAGTAAAAAGCAGGCGCAACAAGAAGCGGCACAAATCGCCCTTGAAATGCTGAGCAAGGAGCTTAAATGAACCGGTTTGGTGAACGATTTACAATGACCACCTTCGGTGAGTCCCACGGAAAAGCGATAGGGTGTGTACTTGATGGTGTTCCTGCGGGACTCGCCATCGATGAAGCCTTTATCCAAAGCGAGTTGGATCGTCGCAAACCGGGACAAAACGAATTTGCCACCGCCCGCAAAGAGGAGGACAAGGTCGAAATCCTCAGCGGTGTTTTCGAAGGGCTCAGTACCGGAACCCCGATTACGTTAGTCATTTACAACACCGACCAAAAAAGCGGCGACTACTCCAATGTCAAAGATATTTTTCGCCCTGGACATGCCGATTTCACCTATTTTCACAAATACGGCCTCCGTGACTATCGCGGCGGCGGACGCTCAAGTGCACGGGAAACAGCGGCGCGCGTTGCGGGGGGTGCAGTGGCTAAATTAATGCTCAAATCTCTCGGGATAGAGTTTGCGAGCGGTATCAGTGCTATTCACGGTATCGAAGCCCAATCTCTCGATTTTAATTATCCGAAAAGTAGCCCCATCTATGCTCTCGATAAAAACGTCGAAGAGGCTCAAAAAGCGGCGATTTTGGAAGCTAAAAACGGACATGACTCAGTCGGCGGTGTCGCTACGATCAAAATTTCAAACCTCCCTATCGGATTGGGGCAAGGGCTTTATTACAAACTCGATGCCGTATTGGCAGAAGCGATGATGGGGATCAATGCCGTTAAAGCGGTGGAGATCGGAGAGGGGATTCACAGTTCAGAGCTTCTCGCCAGCCAAAATAACGACCCTATCACCCCTGAGGGTTTTAAATCCAACCATGCAGGGGGGATTTTGGGCGGTATGAGTAACGGTGATGATGTAGTGTTGCGTGTCCACTTCAAACCGACCCCGTCGATCTTTATCGACCAAGAGAGCACCAATACCTCCAACGAAAGCGTTAGCGTCTCTCTCAAAGGGAGACATGATCCCTGCGTCGCCGTGCGCGGTTCGGTTGTTGCCGAGTCGATGGCAGCACTTGTAGTTGCCGATATGATACTCCTTAACATGGGTTCTACGATGAACGGTATCAAGAATTACTACACTTAAGATTAGTTTTGCTACCATAGAGAATTCCTATAAAAAGGGTTCTTTGTGATGAGTCCAACTCAAAACTGCTACCTCCTCGATACGTCCGTTATCCTTGATGACCCCACCAACATTTTACGAATCAGTGATGAAAATCACAACGGTATCGTTATAACCAACATTGTTTTGGCTGAACTTAACAGCAAAAAAGATGACATGCGCTCCGAAGCGGGGTTTCAGGCACGCGAATTTTTTCGTCTTGCCGATGCGGCGTGGGGCGAACCCATCAGCTTTATAGAGCTTCCCGAATGCGTCCGCAAGCATGTTGATGTAGAAGAGTGCAAAAATGACCGCTACTATCGTTTAGCTCTCAATTATGATCGCTCCCTTCACGGCGGAGAAGCGAATCTCATCGATCTCTTTATCGTCCACCGAGAACACTATCGTGTCGCTCACAACTTCTCCGAACCCAAAGGGATCAATGATGCCAAGATCGGTGAGATTGCCGATGATTACGATCTCACCCTCCTCAGCAATGACATGTCATTTCGTATTGCCGCCGAGATTCGGGGAATCCGCACCCAAAGCATCCGAAACAGCAGTGTAGAAGCACCGGAACAAATCGACTTTACCTACACCTACGAGTACGAAGAGACTCCCGCCCTCCCCGCAGATGCAGTTCATCACAATTTTGACCAACTCACGTTTGTCCAAAAAGCACGCAGTACCACCTCAGAGATGTACGAAACGGGGATTCAACGTCACGCTTTTAGTTTCAACAACCAAATTGAATGGTGTGATTTTGATCGCCGCTTCGGGGAACATTTTAACGAAGAGCTTGTCCGTCCCCTTAATCTGGAGCAAAAATTCTACTATGCGATGATGACCCATCCACAAAACTACGTTAGCGTCGTCTCAGGCTCTACCGGATCGGGAAAAACCCTTGTCGCCCTCCAAGCGGGACTGGAGCTGGTCGAAGAGGGGATTGTCGAGGGGATTGTTTATGCCCGTAACACCGTCACCTCCAACGATCAGCAAGCAGAGCTCGGATTTCGTAAAGGGGATGAAGAACAGAAACTCGGATACTTCATGTACCCTCTCTATGCGGCGGTCAATTTCACCATCGAGCACCAAAGCAAACGCTCCATCGACGCGCGGGTCGAGTATACCGGCACTACAAACTCGGTCAAACGGGAAAATGCAACCGAAGTGTTTATGAAAAAATACAACATCGAAGTGATGGACATCGCCCACTTGCGAGGGACGACCATATCACGCAAATTCGTTATCATCGATGAAGCCCAAAATATGACCAATGCGACCCTAAAACTCATCGGAACCCGTATGGGAGATGAGACACGTCTCGTCGTTATGGGTGACCCCGGACAAATCGATCATCCCTTTCTCTCCAAACGACGCAATGCCCTTGTCAGCTTGCTTAACAAAGCACAGCATAATAACTTTATTGCGGGGATTCAGTTGAGACATACGATTCGGTCTCAAGTAGCCGATTGGTTTGATAAGAATTTTTAACAAAGAGGTTCCCGCAGTAGCGGGAATCTAAAGAGAGTTTATTAAATCGGTAAAACGCGGATTTTTTGAGAGAGTTTTTCTTTGAGTGTCGCTTCGATAGCGTACAATGTCCCCGTACTTGAACTTGCACAGCCGTTACAAGCCCCTAAATAGCGAATATAGACATCGATATAATCAGGGGAATCCTTGATATCGATAACCTCCATATTTCCGCCGTCCATAATCAAGAACTGACGAATCGACTCGTCCACAACGCTGTCAATCGCTTTGATCTTCTGAACCAACGTCATCGCTTCGAAATCACCGTGACTTCCCGCATCTGCAGCGGAACGCATTTTCTCCTCATCCATCTCACGGCGCACATCGGCAAGAATATCCACAAGATAATACTCGCGCGCTTCATGTCCGCCCGGTTTGATACACGATTTACAGAAACCGCCCGCTTTGGTGTAATCAGTGATCTGCTCGATAGTTTTAAGGTCATTGAGCTTGATCACTTCACGAAGCGTTCCGAGGCTGACACGGGCACATTCGCACACGATAATCTCATCTTCAAAGCTTGATTCGTCAACACCGAGATAGAGCCCTGCCGCTTTTTTGATAACATCGTACGCCATAACGGAACAGTGCATTTTTTGCGGCGGAACGGCCGGTGTTTCGGGATCATCACGAAGTGATTTTTCGACATCGATATTGGTGATTTTAACCGCTTCCTGAACCGTTTTTCCGATGCACAATTCCGCCATCATGTCCGAACTTGCAATCGCCGTACCGCATCCGAAACTTTTAAACTTTGAGTTGACGATCGTATCGGTCGCGGGATCCACTTCCCAATACAAACGGACGGCATCTCCACAGCTCTCGGCTCCGAAATCGGCAACGATCAATTTATGTCCTGCCGCGTCACACTCCTCTTGAGTGATCTCCCCTTGATTGTTAGGGTTGTTCATCAATGTCGTTACTTTGTTGGAATACTGATCCCAAAGAGATCCGCCCAATAAATCATTTTTTGCCATAATAGAATCCTTTAGTGATGAATGTGACATTCTCCAGCTTCACCGCCGGGAGTGGGTTGTACGATTGCGTACGAGCTTGAAATCGCGCGTAGACGTTTTACCGCCGTTGAAAACCGCTCAATGACGTAATCAATCTCTTCGTCCGTTGTAAAACGGCTAAGGCTCAAACGGATACCCGTATGAGCCAACTCATTATCGGCACCGATAGCGAGCATTACGGTGTTGGCTTCGAGATCTTCCGAGGCACAGGCCGAACCAGTAGAGGCACCGATGAGGGCATTGTTCAAGTCCCACAGCATCCCCTCACCCTCAACTCCGCGAATAGAGATCAAAATGGTATTCGGTGTCCGATTATCGCGATTTCCAACGACCATGACGTCACTAAGCTGTGAGAGTAGAGCATCTTCGAGACGATCCCGTTTAACACGAATAGAAGCCATTTTTTCGGCGATATTCTCGGTTGCCAGCTCAATCGCTTTTCCCATACCGACGATATAAGGGACATTGAGGGTACCGGATCGGCGTCCTCCCATATGTTCTCCCCCATGTAATAACGGAGTCAACTCTTGAGAATTACGAATATACAGCGCTCCGATCCCTTTTGGACCGTGAAATTTATGGGCCGACATCGACATAAAATCGACATGCACATCCTGCATATCAACCGGAATTTTGCCCACAGCCTGAACCGCGTCTGTATGGAAAAGAACCCCTTTCTCTTTACAGATCTCCCCCATCTCTTTGATCGGGAAAATCATCCCTGTTTCATTGTTCGCCCACATAATAGATACAAGCGCCGTTTTATCGGTGATGAAACTGCGAAGGGTATGGGCTTCAACAATCCCTTGATCGTTCACCGGAAGATAGGTCACTTTGACCCCTTGTTCTTCGAGAAATCTACAGGTAGAGAGGACGGAGGGGTGTTCGATTTCACTGGTAACGATATGGTTTTTATCCCCGTTTACAATCTTATCAATCCATACCGATTTGAGAACCCAGTTGTTTGATTCGGTAGCGCATGAAGTAAAAATAATATCATCTTTGTCGCTCGCATTAATCCCTTTATACATCTGATTAATGGCTTTTGTGATCGCTGGGTGTGATGCGGTTCCAAAACGGTGCAGTGAGTTCGGGTTTCCGTAAACCTCACTAAAATAAGGGATCATCGCCTCTACGACGGCAGGATCGACCATCGTTGTCGCGTTGTTGTCCAGATAGACTTGCATATAATGCTCCTATAATAGGGTTCTAAATAAAAGACTAATTTAGTCTTGTTTAACTTTTGGGATAATAGTGCAAACGATGTTATAGTAACCTTAAGGGTTTTTTATATTTAGGAATGCTTAAGGATTAGATCAACTACCCATCAATTCTATCATCTGATCAATAGACGCTTGATACCCTGAGATGCTCATTGCCTCTTGCGAGAGAAACGCTTCCATCTTCTCTTTTTTACTGATAGCCTCATCAAGCTCTTTATCGGTCCCCCGAACATACGCACCGATACGGATCAACATTTCATTCTCTTTTAAGAGCGTATAGAGTCGTCGAAATCGACGAACGGCCGCTAGATGCTCAGGGGTAATTATATCGTTCATGACACGTGAAGCGGAGTTGAGGATATGGATAGGGGGATAGATCCCGAAATCGGTCAGCTCCCGCGAGAGGACGATGTGACCATCGAGTATCGAGCGGGACTGATCGGCAATCGGATCGGACATATCATCCCCCTCCACAAGAACGGTAAAAAAAGCGGTAATCGAACCGTTACCCTCCTCTTTTCCTGCACGTTCCATCAGTTGCGGTAATAGCGTCAACGAAGAGGGGGGATACCCTTTTGAGGTAGGAGGTTCACCGAGTGCCAAACCAATCTCCCGCTGCGCCATCGCAAAACGGGTCACCGAGTCCATCATAAAGAGGACATCTTTTCCCTGCGCTTTAAAATACTCCGCCACGCTCATAGCGCTAAAGGCACCGTATTTACGCATCAGGGGAGAATCATCACTGGTTGCGACGACGAGAACCGTGTTTTCGAGATTGCCTCCGAGTGATTTTTCGATAAATTCAGGAACCTCTCGCCCCCTCTCGCCGATAAGAGCCACCACTTTGATGGGGGCAGCAGCGCCACGAACAATCATCCCCATCAAGGTCGATTTACCGACACCGCTCCCCGCAAAAATTCCCAGTTTTTGCCCTTTGCCGCATGTCAACAACCCGTCAATCGTTTTTACCCCAACGCTAAAGGGCTCATCGATCATCCCTCGCTTCATCGCGGCAATCGGTGCTTTAATGATCGATTCGAGATGGGTACCGCCGATAGAGCCTTTTCCGTCGATGGGATTCATAAACGGATCCACAACC
>DLUI01000036.1 GCA_002742695.1 Sulfuricurvum kujiense
TGGTGCGGATGAAAGGACTTGAACCTTCACACCTTGCGGCACCAGATCCTAAGTCTGGCGTGTCTACCAATTTCACCACATCCGCGCACGTAATTATAAGTCTAAGGTGGTACGCCCTAGAGGATTCGAACCTCTGACCGATGCCTTAGAAGGGCATTGCTCTATCCAGCTGAGCTAAGGACGCATGAGTATATATGGTGCGCCCGATAGGGTTCGAACCTATAACCTACGGATCCGAAGTCCGTTACTCTATCCAGTTGAGCTACGAACGCACAATCGCCTTCTAAAACATCGTGTATCAAAGGTGTTTCAAACCAGAAACAAATGGGGTGGGTGATGGGGATCGAACCCACGACCCTCAGAACCACAACCTGATGCTCTAACCGACTGAGCTACACCCACCATCTGTAATAAAGAATCTGTTTGAAAAAATACAAAAAAAGAAAAAAACATGGTCGGGGCGAGAGGACTCGAACCTCCGGCCCCTTGGTCCCAAACCAAGTACTCTAACCAGACTGAGCTACGCCCCGACCTTCATCTAACTTAAACTCGAGTGAGCTAATTAGTGAGGCGAAATTATAGTTGAAATTCACTCAAATGTCAATACTTTCATCAATTTTGCTATAATTCAGTAAATCAGGAATCAATTTTGCTAATGATTCGACAAGAAATAGGATAAGGGATAGCATGAAAATAGCACATTTTAGCCGGTGGGGGTTTTTGATGGCCGCCGCAGGTTCAGCTGTAGGACTCGGTAATATTTGGAAATTCCCCTATATTACAGGTGAATACGGTGGGGGTGCGTTTGTTCTCGTCTATTTGTTGACGGTTGCATTGGTCGGATTTTCGGTGATGATCGCGGAAATGCTGATTGGGTATTTAGGTCGTCGTGACGGTGTTGGAGCGTTTGAAGAGTTGGCACCGCGTCACAAAGAGAGATGGAAATATGCGGGGTTTATGGGACTTTCCGGAACCCTTGTCATGTTTTATTACTCCGTTGTTATCGGATGGATTTTTTACTATATTACCCTCTCTTTTGGTACACTCCCTTCCTCGATTCCTGAAGCTGAGGGGATTTATAACGCTCTCATGACGCAAGGGATCGAGACTCAAATATTTTTTCATACCCTCTCTTTTATGATTATTACCGCCGTTTTGGTTCGAGGGATCAAGGGGGGGATTGAGAAGTTCAATCTCATCTTGATGCCGGCATTGATGATGATTATTGCGGGGATGCTGATCTATGCAATGAATTTGGAGAGTTTTACGAAAGCACTCTCCTACATGTTTGTTCCTGATTGGAGCAAGCTTACCTCTGAAGCGTTTGCCGTAGCGGTGGGACATGCCTTTTTTACCCTCTCTTTAGGGATGGGGGCGATCATGATCTATTCGGCATCGTTGGCGAAAGATAGCAATATTGTCCGCGCCTCTTTGTTTGTTATCGCAACCGATACGCTGATTGCTTTGGCAGCGGGATTGGTTCTTTTTACCTTTTTATTCCAATACGGTGCGGAACCTGCAAAAGGGCCGGGACTCGTCTTTATCTCTCTTCCTTCGGTGTTTCATGCGATGGGGATGGTGGGGAATGTTCTAGCGGTTCTCTTTTTTGTAGCACTTGCGTTTGCCGGACTCACCTCTTCGGTCTCGCTCGTTGAGCCGATGGTTCAGTATTTGATCGACCGTTGGAACATGAGTCGTGTCAAAGCGGCAGTATCTATGGGGCTTTTCTTTTATTTGTTCGGGATAGTGGCGATATTATCCCTTTATTCGGGGACTTCGGAGTATTTCACATGGGGTGGGAAAAGTTTCTTTGACTGGTCGGATTATATGACTTCCAATGTATTCTTGCCGCTTGCGGGATTGGTAATGGCTATCTTTGTCGGACATGTGGTCGAAAAAGAGCGTGTTGCGTCAGTACTGAAGGATCAAATGGGGTGGTTCTATCCTATTTGGAGATTTAGTGTTCGCTTTATTGCTCCGGTTGCATTGTTATTTGTCATGCTCAATCTTGTGGGCATCATATCATTTTAAGGGGGGGGAGGTATTAGTATGAGTGTATGGCGTCAAGTTTTAACTCTCCCCGTTATCGTGATCGCGATGGGGTATTTTGTCGATATTTACGATCTGATTTTATTCGGTGTGGTGCGGGTCGAGAGTTTGACCGAGTTGGGGTTGGATAAAGATGGCGTTACCCTATGGGGATCGATTATCCTGAATGCCCAAATGGGGGGAATGCTGATCGGCGGGATTCTCTGGGGAATTTTGGGGGATAAAAAAGGGCGGCTCTCTGTGTTGTTCGCCTCGATTATTCTCTATTCGGTTGCCAATCTTCTCAATGCATTTGTGACCAATGTCGAGCAGTATGCCCTGTTACGATTTATCGCCGGTATCGGTTTGGCGGGTGAATTGGGGGCCGGGGTGACGCTGGTTGCCGAAATCCTCCCTAAAGAGCTGCGCGGGTACGGGGTCATGAGTATTGCGGCATTCGGTGTCCTCGGAGTCGTTGCAGCCAATATCGTCGCTGAAAATTTTGCATGGCGAAATGCGTATATCATCGGCGGGGTGCTGGGCTTTTTACTGTTGATTTTACGTTTCCGTGTTCGAGAATCGGAAATGTTTCAGCACCATGTCAGCGATGATATTAAGAGGGGGCATTTCTTTGCCCTCTTTACCCACAAGAAGCTTTTCAGTAAATACATTAAAGCCATCGTGATTGGGATGCCGTTGTGGTATGTTGTCGGTGTTTTGGTGATGTTCTCTCCTGAGTTTGCCAAAGCACTCGATATCATAGGGGACGTAACGGCGGGGCAGGCACTGATGTACACCTATATCGGATTATCGGTCGGTGATTTGGCGAGCGGATATTTGTCGCAACAGATGCAAAGCCGTAAACGGGCGTATACCATCTTTATGGTGCTCTCAGTAGCTAGTGTCCTGTACTATTTCACTCTATCGGGTGCAACGGCACAATCGTTTTATGTCGCGGTCTTTTTGCTGGGTGTGTTCTGTGGTTACTGGGCCCTCTTTATTACTATGGCGGCGGAGCAGTTCGGAACGAACATCCGTGCTACCGTCGCAACGACGGTACCCAATTTCGTTCGCGGTTCGGTCGTGCCGATTACGTCGAGCTTTATGCTGCTCAAAGAGAGTATGGGTGTTTTGGGTTCCGCCGCAGTAGTGGGGTCGGTTGTGTTTACGATTGCTTTGGTGGCACTTTATTTTACCCGTGAGACGTTTCATGAGGATTTAGATTATATCGAGGCGTAGTAAAATTCCCGTGATCCAATACCTAGAGCCATTCCGAAGGTAACAGTGCCGAGAGGAATGAGCGTTCTTGGATCACGGTATGATCTTTTGATACTTTTCTGACTAAACAGAAAAGTATAGAAGGTATTAAAACTGGATCATCCCATCCACTGGAGATGAAGCAGTAGCGTAAGGACGTTTAGGTATACGTCCTGCAAGATAACTCAAACGTCCTGCAATCACCGCATTTTTCATAGCTTCCGCCATCAGCATCGGATTTTGCGCTTGCGCAATCGCTGTGTTAGTGAGAACTCCATCCGCACCTAACTCCATTGCTAACGCCGCATCACTGGCACATCCTATCCCTGCATCGACGATAATCGGTACCTTGACCGCTTCACGGACAAACACGATGTTATAACGGTTTTGTACCCCAAGACCTGAACCGATCGGGGCAGCAAGAGGCATAATCGCGTGGGCTCCCGCATCTTCGAGACGGCGTGCCATAATCGGATCATCCGAGGTGTAGGCCATAATCGTAAATCCGTCACGCGCTAATACCTCACATGCTTTGATCGTCTCTAATACGTCAGGATAGAGAGTCTTTTGGGTATCGCCGATTACTTCGAGTTTGATTAGATCGATTCCCGTCGCTTCACGGGTGAGGCGAAAAAGGGTGATCGCCTCTTCGGCGGTGGTGCATCCAGCGGAGTTGGGCAAAAACTTGACATTCGTCCCCGCAAACGTATCGCGAAGATTCGGTTCATTGGGGTTGGTGATATTGAGACGGCGCACGGCTACGGTGATCAATTCAGACCCGCTTGCCAGTGTTGCTGCTTTGGTTGTTTCAAACGAGTCGTATTTGCCGCTTCCGACGATAAGACGGCTTCCGAGGGTATATTTTCCGATTTGTAAAGTATGCATCCACTAGTCCTTTAGAATTTTTAGTAC
>DLUI01000057.1 GCA_002742695.1 Sulfuricurvum kujiense
AGCGCAAGCGAAGTCATCAACGCGAAGCGACGTCCTATCCGATCACCGATGTGACCGAAGACCAATGCCCCGACGGGACGCATAATCATCCCTGCGGCAAAAGCTCCGAAAGAGCCTAATAATGAGAGAAAAGGATCATGTGATGGGAAAAACAGATTCCCCATCATCACCGCTAAAAAACCGATAAGGGCAAAATCGTAATATTCGATAACATTGCCGATAATCCCTGCAGCGATGATTTTCTTTTTGGATCGGATCAAACGATCCACCCGCCGCCGAGAAGTTTTTCTCCGTCATAAAAGACCCCTGCCTGACCCGAAGCAACACCCAACACAGGTTCGTGTAGTTCGACAACAGCATGATTGCCGTCGATTTTCACGGAGCATCGCACCGCCGTGGTTCGATAGCGAAGTTTCACGTCACACTCAAACTCGCTACGGGAATCGAACATATTGACTCGCTCCAACTCCACGCGTCGACACTCTAAATCTTCGCGTGTCCCAACGACGATCTGGTTGGTATCAGGTTTGATCGCAACGACGAAATGGGGATCATGTGCACCGTGAACATTGAACCCTTTACGCTTGCCGATCGTGTAGTGCATATACCCTTTGTGCTTACCGACCACATTGCCGCTCATATCAAGAACGTCACCCTCTTGATCTACCGGAACATACGGTTTAAGGACATCCATATACGTAGTCTCGACGAAACAAATTTCGCTTGATTCGCTTTGTGACGCAAACGATTCTAATCCCTCGATACCCGCCGCATACGCTTTGATATCACTTTTATGCCGTTCCCCTAACGGAAACAGAAGTCGCGGTACTAAAGCCGGATCGATGTAAAAAAGAAAATAGCTTTGATCTTTCGTATCATCCTGCGCTTGGAGAAGATACTGCCCGTCATGGCGGATATAATGCCCCGTAGCGACGTAATCAGCACCGATACTATCAGCATAAGCAACCATCGCTCCGAATTTGATGTTACGGTTGCACAACGCGCACGGGTTAGGGGTTTTCCCCTCACGATACGTTTCGATAAAAGGGGTAAAAACTTTAGCGTTAAACTCCTCTTGCAGATCGAGGATATGCAGTTTGACCCCCGCAAAGTCAGCCGCCCGCTGAGCACGTACTTGATGAATCTCATGGTAGCCCGGTTTGGAATGGAGTTTCATATAAACCCCTTCGACCTCATACCCTTCTTCTTTGAGCAACAGTGTCGAAACGGTCGAATCGACCCCTCCGCTCATCCCGATCAATACTTTTTTACCCATTAGATACTGCTCTCATCAACTTTATCTCTATCGGCCATATACGAAGAGAGGACTTGATAATATTTCGTTTTATCCAGCCCCTCTTTTTCCATTGTGACTATCTGCGCAATCAACGATTTTTCGATCTCTCTGACAACAAGGGAGAGATCATCGGTCACTATCATCAATTTCAAATCCGCCTCGTCGATCATCCCCTCAGCCAACATTTTGTCTCGAATAAATTGGATCAGCGGCGTGTAAAACTCCGTCCCGATGACAAACAGTCGAACACCCCACACTTTACGGGTTTGAATAAGTGTCAATGCCTCAAACATCTCATCGAGAGTTCCAAATCCCCCCGGAAAAATGACATACGCCATCGAATATTTGACCAGCATCACTTTGCGGGAGAAAAAATAGTCGAAGCTTCGCCCTTTGGTGATATAAGGATTAGGCTGCTGTTCTGAGGCCAATTCGATATTCAAACCGATCGATTCGACATCTTCATGCTCATACGCACCGCGATTGGCCGCTTCCATAACACCCGGACCGCCGCCGGTAATAACGTTGTAGCCTCTGGCGCCCAACATACTGGAGAGTTCCATCGCTTGCTGATAATAAGGATGCTTTTCATCAACCCGTGCACTGCCGAAGATCGTTACTGACGGCCCCAAATCCCCCAGTTCATCAAATCCCTGTACAAAGTCGGCAATAATTTTAAACACACTCCAAACATCCGCTGATTTTATATCTTTGACATAACGGCTGCTTGGGTACTCTTTTTCTTTTTTTTTGTGATGCGGAGGCATTAACTAACCTTTGAGTTTATTCAGACGATCGCGTTTGGTTCCGATAGAGGTGATCTGGACACCGAAGTTTCCATCCACGATAACAACTTCACCTTGAGCGATCACATGGTCATCGACCAAAATATCAAGAGGATCGTTCGCAAGCTGATTCAGCTCAATAACGGAACCGATATCCATGCTAAGGACATCTTTAAGGAGCATCTTTTTCTTTCCGATTCGGACGCGAACGGGGAGTTTGACCCCCATGATCAAACCGATATTTTTCATCTCGCCGTCTTCGAGTTTAATCGCAGGTTCACTTGATGGTGCATCAAAAATATTTCCGCTACTGCTCGGTTTCGCAGCTGAGGGTTTTTCTCCGCTCAAAGCATCATTAATATTTGAATCAATCGCGAGCATCATCAAAGAGTTAATCGCCCCCAATGAAAAGGTGAACACAAACATTTTTGCATAGGCATCGAGGTTGACCTCGCCGCTCTCAGGAATAAACTCCGCACGTTCGGGTTTAATCGTAAATTTCGGCAGCTCTTTTTGTGAGGATAGCGATGTACTCATGGCTCCCACGATATTGGAAACGATCTCTTTGGCCGCATCCATATCTTCATCCGACATCGTATCTTGGGCTTCCCCCTCACCGCCAAGCATCATATCACCCAGCGCCGTTGCCAGCTGAGGAGGCATCATCACAATCCCGCGTCCTGAAGCCGCACCGCTGAAACTCACATGAATCTGAGCGATTGGAGGAATCACATTAGAGATGATGGAGATATCTTCTGCTTCTTTAAGGGTAATAGTAGGTGCCTGCCCCGTTAATCCCTCAATCGTGGCAACCGCTTCGGCTGCAAATACCCCTGGAAAATCACTCATCTTCATCCTCCTCATCTATAGGTCCGCGTATCATCTCTTTTACCCCGCTGATACGGGCCTTACGTTTCGTCTCAAACTCTTTAAGTGCCCGTTTGACCGCATCTTTTTCGGTATCGATAAGGGATGTAATCTGTATCGATTTGCGAAATCGCCGTAGTCCCATCTGTCCGACGAAGCGGGCTTTTCCGTCAACACTGACATTGACAACATCATCGGCCGGAATATTGAGCCGAATTATATCCCCTTCACCTAAGTCTAAAAGCTCATGGAGACTTAACTCTGCTTCCCCAAGATTCACTTCAATATTAACATGGGCTCCACCGAGTAGAACTTGCAACTCTTGGTTACGGCTTTTTTTCGAACTCGTTTCATTCAGCATCAAATCACGGCTTGCCAACTTCGGCAATACCGGCTCCAACGCGATAACGGGATAACAGATATTCATCATCCCCGAACTGTGTCCGATGATAATCTCCATAACGACCATCACGACGATCTCATTTTGGGCAACGATTTGGACAACGTTCGGACTCGATTCTTTCGATTCAACCTGAGGATAAAGATCGGTAACCGGCCCCCACGCTTCGCGAAGCGTCCCCATCATAACCCGTAAAATCGTCTCAAAAAGGGAGAGTTCGATATCGGAAAATTCCCGATTGGCTTCGAAAGGTTCACCCTTCCCGCCCAAGATTCGATCCAACATCGGAAATGCTATAGAGGGATTAATCTCTAAAACACCGTTCCCTTCCAGCGGCTTCATCGAAAAGACGTTAAAGCTGGTCGGATTGGGGAGCGACATCAAAAACTCACCATAGGTCATCTGATCGACCGAGTGAAGCTGAATCTCTACGATGGAACGCATAATGGCCGAAATTTGTGATGCGATGGAGCGAGCCATCTTATCGTGAATCCCGCGAAATGCCCGAAGCTGCTCTTTCGAGACACGGTTAGGACGTTTGAAATCGTAAAGGGTTATTTGACGCTGTTGGTATAGGGGGTCTTCGTTCGATTCGAGTACCCCATCCCCTTCATCATCAACTACGTCTAAAAGGGCGTCAATCTCTTCTTGGGATAATATATCTGCCATTACTGCCCTCCTACCGCTTCTTTAATCCGTCGTATAACCGATTTATGGATTTGTGAGATCCGTGATTCGGTGATATTGACGATTTCACTGATCTCTTTGAGTGTCAACTCTTCAAAATAGTAGAGCTGGATAATAATTTGTTCACGCTCTTCAAATCCCATCAAAACCTCTTGAATCGCTTCGATCAGATCTTCGTGTTCCATCCTCTCCAGCATCCCGCTCTCTTCAGGAGTTCCCAACTGATCATCCAGAGGGAGCACGGTATAAATATCCGAAGCAATCCGTGCTTCGCGTACTTTTTCCTGCTCGATCCCTAAAATGAGTGAGAGTTCATTATCGCTGGGTTCATCGTCATGATCGGCCATATAAACCTCAATAGCATGATCGATCTCTTTGATCAGCCGTCTGCTTGAGCGGCTTACCATATCCAATGATCGGAGGTAATCGAGCATCGCTCCATAAACCCGTGTTTTGGCATATCCCCAAAACGAATCGTTTTGAGCCTCATCATAGCGACGTGCCAATTTTACCAATTCTTCGGTTCCGATAGCACAAAGGTCCATATAATCGATAGAGCTTGGAAGGCGCTCTTTCAGACGAAAAGACATCGCTTTGACCGCAGGAAGAAATTGCAGTGCGAGCTGATCTTCACGATGTTTTAACTCTTGAGTATAAACATTGGCACCGCTCATACTTTCCCCCGCCCTTGATGATCATCGAGTAACTCTGATTTATGGGTATAAAACGCGTCAATAAACTGTTCACGCTTATTGATTTCGCGCACAAAAAAGTCGAGATTATGCTCATGCGCTTTTTTCGGAAACGTTTGCGCTTTAACTCCCAACGATTGGAAAAAGAATCCTACGAATAAATGGGCAAATAGGTAAAAAAACAAGCTAATGAGGGCAACATATCCCAAAAAGCTCTCCGCAGAATCCGATTGAAGTATCCCAAAAACAATACCGATAAAAAAACCCTGTACTGTTAGAAAAGAGACAAAATTCGAACCCCGCATATCTTTTTATCCTTATCGTTGCTGTCTATCCAAAAAAGCAGTATTTGCCTTATTCTGCGAACACTGTGGATTAAAAATGTTCCATTAGACGTTTAAACAGCCCACCTAACCCGCTCTCTTTGGGATCTACCAGCACGTTTCGTTCCAGTTTTTTGGCGATACGCTTAACAATCAGCTCTAATTCATTCGTCGGTGTTGCCGTCGGAAAATCACGCGAAAAAAGGGCTCTTTTTTTGACACTGGTCGATATTTTAGGATCACTTGAAATCTGACCTAAATAACTCAGCTTCAAAGAGCCTCCGATATTTGCGGCTGCGACTTTGTGAATTTTCTCGAACAATCCTTCCGCCTCTTTGGGTGAGCGAACCTGATTCATAATGACATTAATCTCATCGCGTAAACGTGCCGTTACCTTGATTGTAGCATACGCATCGGTAATCGCCGCAGGATCGGGAACCGTTACGACGATGACATCATCACACGCACGTAAAAAGAGCTGTATATGTTCCCCGATCCCCGCACCCGTATCGATGATCATCACATCCAAATCATCCAGAACATTGGCTTGTTCCATAAACCGCTCGAACAATCCCCCCGAAGCGTATTTAAAAATCTCTTCACCGCTTTCACCGGGGATTAGGACCAGATTCGGCTCAATCGGAACCAAAATCTCCTCAACGGTTGCTTCCCCTTTGAGGACGTGCAAAATATTTTTTTTGATTTTGACGTTAAACATAACATCAAGGTTGGCAAGTCCGATATCGGCATCGAATATTCCCACTTTCAACCCGTATTTCGCCATTACATACGCCATATTGGAACTGATCGTACTTTTTCCGACTCCCCCCTTGCCGCTTGTTATCGCAATGAATCTGGTTTTTTTCGCTACCAGATTTCGGTTTTGATTAACAAGGGCTTCGAGTTTGGACGCTTGGTGAGTCATGCACTCTCACCTCTGCTGAATCCGTTCATCAGACAATCGACTAAGAAATCAGACGTTGCCGCGACCAAATCTTCAGGAACTTCCTGACCGACTGAGAAATAGCTGATCGGCACTTTGGTCTCATACACGAGCGAGAAAATATTTCCGAATCCTCTCGTCTCATCGAGTTTCGTAAACATCATCGTATCGATCCCAAGCGGTGCAAAATTCTCATACGTTGCTTTAAGATCATCGTACTTAATCGAGCTTGGCATAACCAAAACGACATCTACGCTGTAATCGGTATTGTTATCACGCAGACATTCGTATATCTTCTCGATTTTCCCTTTATCGTACGGAGAGGACCCCATCGTATCGATCAAGATATAATCACTGTAACGCAACGCGTTGAGGGCGCTCGAAAACTCCGGAGGATCGACAACCGTCTCAATCCCCAGTTTCATCATACGTGCATATTGCATCAACTGCTCCACCGCACCGATACGGTAGGTATCGAGTACCACGAGCCCTACTTTATATTTTTTCTCCAATAGGTACGAAAAGCGAGCCGCCAGCTTCGCAATCGAGGTTGTTTTACCGACACCCGTAGGACCAACGAGCATAATCACTTTTTTGCTCCCTGCTTTCGGCGGTGTCTCCATACGTACAGGGATCATTTTTCGCATCAATACTTGAAAATAGCGTTTGACGGTTTCGGAACTCTCTCTCATTTTTGAGGGCATATGCTCCAAAGTAAGATGCATAATCTCATCGAGATGATCCTGATCCATTCCGCTTTGTTGCGCAAGACGATAAATCTCGGCAAATTCAGGGGGGATAGCGGCAGTTGTTTTCGGGGATTTTTCAGACCAAAACATATTTTGAATCAGTTTGACTTTATCGCCTAGTTTCTCAATCTCTTCTTTAATCCGTTTAAGATCTTCGCTCTCTCTCACAGGAGCTTGGCGGGAGGGGCGTTCTTCTTCGGTTACTTCGGCGATTTTGGAGATTTGTTTTGCCGCTTCGGAAATATTGTAGAGGACATCACTGCTTTTTTGTGCCAACGGACGCTGTTTCATAAACGTCTCTTCCGCTTTGGGCTTGGCTTTAGGGGCAGGGATAGAGTTCTCTTCGACTCCTACCACAATCTCATACAGAGCACTTTTTCCAAGCGATTTTTTCTGTACTTCGCGAGTTTCGATCAACATCGCTTCCTCGCCTACCTCCAATTGTGCTTTTTTAAGCGCTTCAGCAGGGGTGGCACCGCTAAATGTCAAGATTTTCATAATATCTCCGTGCGCTCTTTCGAGCTAAACTTCCAAGCGGTATGGTTACACTCACCCGCTCACGCCAATGAGGATGAGGAATACTTAACTCTTTGGTTCGAATAAACCGTTTCTCAAAGAATAGTATATCCAAGTCTAACGTCCTCGGCGCATTCGCAAAACTGCGACGCCGCCCAAAACGTTTCTCGATCCGCCAAATCAACCGCAAAAGGGCTTTAGGTTCCAGTGAGGTTGCAACTTCGATGACGGTATTCTCAAAATCATTCTGCTCCGTATACCCGAAAGGGGGATTGCGAAGAATCACCCCGCTTTTCAGAGGAATGAGCATCGATAAATGACGCAAATGAATCCACAAATGATTCATCCGCCGCTTTACATCGCCGATATTCCCCCCTACTCCCAAAAGGACGCGATAACGAAACCCCTCCGCTTGAGGGAGTGTTTTGGGGAAATTATGATCCACATAAATGGTATGTTTCTCATCAAGTTTACGGCGAAGCGGCATCGCTTATTCTTCTTCTGCACCTTGTTGTGCCGGTGCTTGAGCCTGACGCATTGCATTGATTTCGCTAAGAATCTGCATCATCCCCACCATGGCCAAATGATAACCGAAAGGTCCGAATCCGATGACCGAAGAGGTACACGCAGGAGCCGTCATACTTTTTTGACGAAACTCTTCACGACGGTAGATGTTGCTGATATGAACTTCGATCGTCGGAAGATTTACCGCACTGATCGCATCACGGATTGCAATAGAGGTATGGGTATAGGCCGCAGGGTTGATAATGATCCCATCGGCATCGCCGTAACACTCTTGGATACGATCGACAATCTCACCCTCTAAATTGCTTTGGTAAAACTCGATCTCTACCCCGTTTTGAGTTGCGACATCTTTCATCTGTGCATGAATCTGCTCTAAACGCATCGGTCCGTACACTTGCTGCTCACGAACCCCTAACATATTGAGGTTCGGCCCTTGGATAACGACTATTTTCATTGATTAACCTTGATTGGTGTTTTAAAGTATAGATTATAAGGGGTTCTATATTATAAGGAACTAAATCGAGTTAGAATACAACATGATACATTTATTAATACATATGATACAATTGTATCAATACAATCAAATATAAGAGGTGTGTGATGACTACCGTTACAACTACCGATATTCTCCGTCATCCTGCATTACTCAATGCAACGGATGGCATAACCTTGATCGAAGACGGTCGCCGCCATGAACCTAAAAGCGTGTTGCTTCCTTACGCACTTTACAAAAAAGTGAGAGAGCAAATCGAAGATGAACTCTATCTGATGAGCAACCAAAAAGCGTTAAACACGGATGCCTACAAAGAGTTTTTAGAGATCGAAGAGGTTATCGAGGATTTGGCATGAGCACTATTCGTCGCGGAGAGATTTATCTCGTCAATTTCGGGAAAAAATACAACAGTGAATTCGGTAAAATCCGCCCCGCCCTCATCATCCAAAACGACATCGCCAACCGCAACATCGATCTCGTCGCGTTTAAAGGAATCACCGTTATCCCACTAACTACGCAACTCTCAGGCGGTGATATACGGGTCATGATTAAAAAGCGCGATGCCTTAGAGCAGAACAGTGAAATCTGTATCAATGAACTCTGCACACTTGACCTCAGCCGTATCGATGAAACGAAAAAATGTACGGTGTTAACGCTAAAAGAGATAGAGGAAGTAGAGATGAAACTAAAACGGCATTTGGGAGTAATGTAATCATGAATCAGCCAAATGAAAATCATGTGAAAACTATAACGGATGAAAAAGAAAAATCACTTACAATCAGTGATACTTTTCAACTTATCTATTCTTCATCCCTTTTGATTGGAATAATACTTAGTTTTTTTTATTATTACCATATTGGCTTTTGGCCATCAATATCCAATTCTTCGGCAATAAGCTACATCATTGGGATTTTTAGTGTAGGTCTTTTAATGGCTTTAACACTTACAACTTTATTTATTATCCCTTCATTACTTTTTATGATAAATGATCCCTCAAAACAACAAAGGAAATCTTATATTTTTGGAAGTTTACCAATAAGCTGGCTAGTTATTATTTTATGGATTTTAATTGATAGTAATGGGTATCACATACATTCTTTTTATATTTTTGGATTATATATTCTACTTGCATTAACAAAAGATTGCTTCTCTACTGAGGAATATAAAACGAATTTAATTATTGATTTTATTCTTCCAATTATTCTATTTTTTCCACTACTTTTTATCAAAACATTTGACTCATATATTATAAATACAGATCAACTTCTATATATTACTATTGGGCTTGCTTTAATATCTTTCTCTACTAACTTATTCTATTCATTTGGATTTGATAATAAACATTCAATAAATAAACAAGTATTTGTTGGTATTTCAATTATTACTTCTGCAACTATTATGTTTTCATTTATTCCAGCGATGTTAAATGCACCTAATCCATTAGTTTTTAGACCATTTCAGATGCTTAAAATGGGATCATATATTGGATATCTTCAATTCACTACCGACTTTAATGCATCAACTCTTTACAAATTCAATGGAATGGAATTCAAAATATTAAGTAGTATTGGTGATGAATATATTGTAAAAACAGATGATGATAATAATACAAATATTTATCGCATTAACAAAAAGTATATTTTGCAAGAAACAATTATAGATTCAAATTCAACCAAAGAAGCTAAAAAATGAAAATACTCCTAGCCGACGCACTTTTTACCGATGGAACGATCCTCCGTGATCACGGTATCGTATTTGACAAAACCATTATCGACGTTTCTCCTAACGACACTTTACGCTCCCGTTACGGCGCACAATGTACGGAGCTGGGAGAGGGATCGATTCTTGTTCCCGGCCTCATCAACGCTCACGTCCATTTGGAGTTTAGTGCCAACCGTTCAACCCTCACCTACGGTGAATTTATGCCGTGGCTCTCCAGTGTTATTGCATCGCGCGATGAACTGGTTAACGAGTGCGATGATGGGTGTACGACGCGTGCTATAGAGATGATGCTCTCCAACGGTATCACGGCGTTCGGTGCGGTCAGTTCCTACGGTTTTGATTTGGAGCCGTGTTTCAAGGCCCCTCAAAAAGTGGTCTTTTTCAACGAACTCATCGGCTCCGATCCCATGATGGCGGATGCGCTGTATGGCAATTTTCAAGAGCGCCTATTTGCCTCTCAAGAACTCAAACGCGACGGTTTTTATCCCTCTGTTGCTATCCATTCCCCCTACTCCGTCCATCGGGTATTGATCCAAAAAGGACTCAAATACGCAAAAGATAAAGAGCTGCGTGTCACTGCTCATTTTATGGAAAGCCCGGCTGAGCGAGAATGGTTAGACAATAACAGCGGAGCTTTTGCACCGTTTTTTCAAAACTTTCTCAAACAGACTCAAGCCGCCAATACCGCCGAAGAGTTTTTGAGCTATTTTCGTGACGTTCCTACCCTCTTTACCCACGCGATTCACGCTTCTGAGGAAGAATTAGCGACCATCTCCGAGGGGAAGCATACGATCATCCACTGCCCTATCTCCAACCGTCTCCTTGGAAACGGAGTACTCGATCTAAAACCTTTAGAGGAGAAAACTATTCGTTTTCTCTGCGGAACCGACGGTCTGAGTTCCAACTACACCCTCGATCTGTTCGAAGAGATGAAAATTGCCCTCTTTATCCACCCGAACGATGATCTCCTTACCTTAGCACAAAAACTGTGGCGAGGGGTCACATCGGACGCGGCGGAAGCATTGCGCCTCAATTGTGGTAAAATCATGCCCGATTACGATGCGGATATCCTTGTTATGCGGGTCAATTATCCTATTAATGAGCAACTTCCGATTCATCTCATCAATCAGCCTCGTGTTATCGAATCGATCTATATTCAAGGGGAGAAAGTACAATGATGGAAATCATCAAAAAAATAGGCTCGTGTCTCGCAGCGGGGCTACGATTTATCCAAGGGCATTTCAAAGCAACCGTTTTGGTTTTATTTGTCTTATGGCTTTTTCTCCCCTCAGGCGATGAGGGAATTTCCCCCCATAACCTGCAAAAAATAACCCTGACAGGGCCTATTTTGGACGCAACATCGATTGTTGAACAACTCGATGAAGCACGTGAAAATAAGGACATTAAGGGGGTCTTATTCAGCATCGACTCTCCCGGCGGAGCCGTCGCCCCCTCGGTTGAAATCGCGTATGCCATCAAACGCCTCAGTGAAGTTAAACCGACCGTCGTCTATGCGGCAGGGATCATGGCAAGCGGCGGATACTATTCCGCTATCTGGGGGAATGAGATTATCGCCAACCCCGGCAGTATGATCGGCTCCATCGGCGTCATTATGCAAGGGGCTGATATTTCCGAACTCATGGAAAAAGTGGGGGTAAAAACGCAAACCGTCCATGCCGGAACCTACAAACAGGTGGGAACATTTGATCGGAAGTGGAGTGATCTTGAACGTGCCGAACTTGACAAAGTGATCAACGGAACCTATACGATGTTTGTCACCGATGTCGCACGTGCGCGAAAACTCGATCCTAATCTCAGCAGCAATTATGCGGATGCCCATATCTTTACCGCCGCTCAAGCACAAAAAGTAGGACTTATTGACGCTATAGGGGTTGAATTTGATGCTAAGAAGCGAGTAGAAACTCTTAGTAAAGTGGCTGAGCCTATTTGGAATAAAGAAGACCCGATGGATAAATTTTTCAAACGGTTTGCCGCAGAAGGGGCATCACTCGCCCATATGTATTTTCCGCCCGTCTCTTTACAATAACGCTTTACGCCCCGATACTCAGACGCGCGATATACCCGCTCCGTGTCTCTCCCGCCTCTTTGGCTTTTGCATCAAGTCTCGCCAATACACGGCGAGGTAAAGTGATATTAACTCTCTCAGCTTTGTCATCTAATATAGCGGGATCAATCTCGACAAGTGCCCAAATAAAACCTGTATACTCTGCTAATGAACTATATCTACTTACAAGCGATGGAGCGGGTATCATTTCGTTATCATCGAGCAGTCCGTCAATATACAGAGTGATCGCCTCCTTGGCATTATCAATCGCTTCATCAAGGGTATCACCTGCTGAAAAACACCCTGCGAGATCGGGAACGATCACCCCAAACGCCGTTGTCTCATTTCCCATTTCGATGGCGATAGGATAGCGCATCATTTATTCCTCCTTGAGTCCAGCTTGTTTCATAATCGCCCGTACCAGCCCGATGCCCAAATCTTTTTTAGGATGGGGTACGGTGACTCAACCAGCTTTGGTCGGATGTTTGAACTGATGGTG
>DLUI01000004.1 GCA_002742695.1 Sulfuricurvum kujiense
CATCAAAAAGTTAACGAAAGAACTGTTTTTAGGGATACCGTTAACCAGTAGCATTCGTGAAGATAGTGATTATTTTCATCCCTTTGTATATCACAATAGCGCCAATGGTGAAGTCAAAAATACAGCGCTGATTTTACAGATGAAAGCATTCAGCATTAAACGATTAATGAACCGAACAGGGATTATGGATAAACAAAATTTTGAATTGATTTTAGAAAAAGGGAAGAAAATGTTTAGCCCCACCCCTTGAGGTGGGTGTGCCCGAAGGCGAATTACACAAAAATTATAGTCTATATAAGTTAAAGAAGTATTAAAAATAAGAAAAAAGATAAAAAAATGAACTTCTCTCGCTCCCACTCAGGAGAGACTGTGAAAAAACTTCTTCTTTCCATTCATGATCCACAGTCTAAGGAGAGTGGTTATTATTGGTAAATTTGTAGTGGAAATATATAACAAAACAAAGGAGACTAATTAAAATGGGCAATAGGAGTCAATTTGCGTAATGAAGAAGAAATTGCAGAACATTTAACTGCTGATATTAAACTGTTGGAAAAAGTTCAACACTTAATGGTAAAAGTTAATATTAGGAGTGACAATAAAAGAGATATGTTATTAGGAGCTTTCTCAAGAAATATAATAAGCCATTTTGCATCAATAAATATTTTGATAGATAAAAGACTATTTAATTCAGCATTTGCACTTATAAGAATATTTTTTGAAAATGTTATAAAATTAAAATATATGTATTATAAGATGGATAATCAAAAAATAGAAACTATTTACAATGCAAATACTTGGAATAATCATTTCCCTAAAACGATAGATGAAATGGTTAAAGAAATAGATAATTTTCTTGATACTGAATATTATTCAAATATAAAAAATAATGCTTATAAAATGATGAATGATTATACACATACAGGTAGAAATCAAATAATGAGAAATTTTAGTGAAACAGGTTTTACTTTTGATACAAATTTTGATAATGAATTAATTTTAGAGACATTAAAAACTAATAAAGTATTATTTAAAAGTGCAATAGTCGTTTTTTTAGAAAGTATTGGATTAAAAAATGGATTTATATCAAAAGATGAAATGGACAATTTTTTAGAGTATTAAAATAGCTAAAAAGTAAAAATTGTAAGTGTACCACGTCCACTTACTTCAGTCGTCAGACAATCGAAGGGTAATTAGTCTAAGTTTAAAATCCCTGTTACGCTCTAAAAACCTCTATTTCAAGCTCTTTGACGATACGATAATGTTTGTCATTCGCAGTAATGAGTTTCATCTCAATGCACATTAAACGGAAAATTTAGAGAATATAATCCCCATACTTCTCAATCCATCCGTCAAATTCAGCACACTCGGCGATCGAAGCATCTTTGACAATAGCATCTTTGATCAACATCACCCCAAACTCGGTCGGCAGGCTTTGGGCAAAACCGAAAAGATGTTTCGAGGCTTCCGCTCCGCCTCGATACAGTTCCACCAGCGCCGAAACAAGCGCATACAGCAGCGCCGGTTTGCTTTTATCGACACTCGGATACTCGCCGCGATAAATAGCCTGCACATCGGGGAGTTTTTCATACACTTTGACATACGATAAAAATTCAATCCCTGCACCGTATCCGATCAATCCATAGATAATCGGAGCGATACGTGAAGTGTCTGAGGATGTTTTCAACACATTCGAGAGCATATGGTAACTGCGCGGTGTTGCGAATGCGGGATTGGAGTCATCTTCGCTTACGCACTCGGAAGTGAGAAGATCGGGACGGAATCCTAAAAACCCGATGACAAAGGAGTGCAATCCCTCACGGATAGCGAAGAGTTTGAAATCCTCAAACCGCGCTTCGACGCTCAGATGGACCATACGATTCGCCAGAGGTGTCGGGAGGCGAAAGACGACCCCACGGTCGCTGATACGATTCCCCGCACAGATGATCCGCCACCCGCGAGGGAGTTCGTACTCACCCATTTTACGGTTGAGGACGAGTTGATAGATCGCCGCTTGCACCGATGGAGGAGCGGAGTTGAGTTCGTCGAGGAACAGTATTCCGCTCGATTCTTTGTCACGCGGAAAAAATATCGGAGGCATCCACACCGTTTGTTCATCCCGTATCGCAGGGACGCCGCGCAAATCGACGGGATCCATCTGAGAGAGACGGACATCGACGAGTTCAAGATTATGTTTTTTCGCCACTTCGGCAACGATATACGATTTTCCGATTCCCGGACTTCCGTGGATAAAAACGGGGAGATCGGCACCGATGAGGGTATCGAGATGCGCATAAAGTTCGGTAGTCGTGATCGATGGTGTCTTCACGCACTTGCTTCCGCGATCAAACAGGTAAAGCAGTGCTCTTGATCATTACACGTCGCACACGCGGGGGCGACTTTACCGATGGCATCGTAGAGAAATTTTTTCCAGAGTTTATCTTTGGGTTTAAGCTGGGCTAGGCGGGGAAAATGCTTAGCCATATAGGCTCCCATCTGTACGCGGCTTTTAAAGCCCAAATCCTGATAGAGATGGTTCATCTCCAACGATTTTTTAGCGATATGCGGTGCGATCACATATCGTGCTTCATCATCTATCGCATATTTTTTCAGATAATCTTCTATCTCACGGCATAAAGTATCTAGGTCGCTCATGGCCTTTTCCTTGGAC
>DLUI01000105.1 GCA_002742695.1 Sulfuricurvum kujiense
TACGATTTTCCTCGGACTTGCTGTCGGATCGAAACTGGCTGCTGAGCAATTCTTAGTCGTCGATACCCTCGCGATTTTGGGTCTTGGTCTTTTGGCATTCTCTGCCGGAACGGCTGCGGGAGTGTTGATGGCGAAGCTTATGAACGTATTCAGCGATGAAAAAATCAATCCGCTTATCGGTTCTGCGGGTGTTTCAGCCGTTCCTATGGCGGCGCGTGTCTCTCAAAAAGAGGGGATGAAAGATGATCCGACGAATATGCTTCTAATGCACGCGATGGGACCGAACGTTGCCGGTGTTATCGGTTCAGCCGTAGCAGCCGGTGTTATGATCGCCCTTTTCAAATAAACCCTTCACATACTCCTGAAAGTGGCTTTTATGCCATTTTCAGCCTTCTACACAGTATCACTTAAACCATAGTTTTTGTATTCTTAATAAATTGATTATATTTATGATGTCAATGTTATGACATTAGAGTGTCACAGAGTTTTTTTCAAGTGATTTAAAGTATGGTAATTGGGGGGTATTATGAGTGGCGGACGAGGAGAGATTCGAAAAAATCCTACCCCGTTTTGACACTTTTTTAATCCCAAAAATCGTTGTTATTTTCGAATTATAGCATATCTCTTTTTTGTATTTGGGGGGCTGGGGGTTCCCCCAGTATGAGCGGGAGCGAACCGCTCTTAAACGCAATTGATTCGACACATTAAAGCTCTTTCGTGGGGTAGATCTCTCTTTGACGCACTGGTAGATTAACCCCTCGTACTCAATGATAAAATACTAATTACTAACTTGTATGAAGTAACTTATTTTTGAGGGTGCGAGCGAGCACGTTCACGGGCACCGCGATTGTAAATCGCGGGAAGGGATCGCGCGCAGCGCGAACCCTCTTGTCAACTTATCAAAAGTTTACAGACATTTTTTTTATAATCAAGATTGTTATCTTTGTTGAAAGTCTTGCAATTACGTACTTTATTGGTTAATATTGTATGTGTAAACGTATGTGTAAACGCAAAGGGGGTATATGTCAAGCTCTGAAAGATTAGAACGGTATATAAAAAATAAAAAAAAGTCAGGTCAAAAAAGGGTTTCTTTTTTTGTTGATGAAAAAGTTTGGAAGTTTTTTAAAAAAAATGCTTCCTCAAAAGATATGACAATAAATGATTATTTAAAGCATTTATTGAATTTCAAATAGGACTTGAATAATGGAAAACAATACTAGTATCGATCAAAAGCACATTCAAAAAAAATTAGAGGGGCTTGAACGATTATTATCTAGCTTAACGGCTTTTGGTTCTTTGGAACTTGGAGATTATAACTTGATTATAGACTATCTACGTGGTGCACTTGACTATGCTCCAGTAGATCATGAGTAAAGGATTTAAAATGAGTAAGAGTGCCGTTTCTGATGTTTCTAACGATGAATCTAAGGAAAAAGGTTTTAAACCACTTTCACTTAACGATAAAAATACAGTTTTGATGCCTAGAGATTTTAAAGGGCTTTTAATTGGGTCAAAAAGAAGTGCTGCTGCTTCTGTAGTGTTTGGTCAGAAAAAAGGATAAATCTGCCCCGGCGGGTCCGGGTGCCGGGGCGATGAAAAGTTTTTTGTACCACTTCATTTTGATAGCATTTCTAATGTTGAAAGACTGTAATCCGAAGGGGTAGTTAATCCCTCCGTTTTTGACTAATGCAGAGCGGGTGTTAAAACCATCAACAAAAGAAAGATTACAGATATTTTGAAGATCAAAGGAAACCTTTGAATGGAATCCCGCCCGCCCCTACCTTGCCAAAAAAATTGGCAAAAAAAAAGGGAGATAACCAAAAGGCTATCTCCCATCCACTCAATCGGGTAACTAATCCGAAAAGGTTTCCTTGCGTCAAAATACGAAGAAAGTATAGCAGATTAATAGATAAAATGAAAATAAAGAGATAAGATTAATGAAAAAAACGCTTTGTAAGTGTCTATTTTAGGGGATTTTATGGGTGGCGGACGAGGAGAGATTCGAACTCTCGGTACCGTTGCCAGTACGTCTCCTTAGCAGGGAGGTGGATTCAGCCGCTTTCCTACTCGTCCATTGTATGTTTAAGAGGGCGTAATTATAAGAATAAGTACATAACAAGCACCTTAAATAGGTGCTTTGGAATACTAAATTACGGGAGAGTTTTTCGGATTAGCGATAATTTGATCCAAAAGGGCTTGCAATTGCAGTGCGAGAGCTTCATTAGAGGCTTTTGTTTCGGCAATTTTTTCTTTAAGTTTTACAACCAGCTCGATTTTATCCATAAATTTCATGCAGACTCCTTGTAACTGTTTACAAGAAATAAAGCAAGGAATATTCCAATTTATAATCGTGCGAGAATCTTTTCGACTACTGCGGCAGGATTGGCTGCTTTATAAATCGGGCGACCGACAACGATAAAATCAACCTCTTCATCCCTCGCCGTCTCGATCGTCGCAACCCGCTCCTGATCTCCCGCATCTTCTCCGAAAGGTCGAATCCCTGGGGTGAGGGTAATGAAGCTTCCGTGTGTGAGGGATTTGATCGAGGCACTCTCATAAGCACTGCACACGACACCGTCCAGTCCCGCTTGATGAGCATCTTGGGCAAAGCGATCCGCTTTAGTCGCTATTGTCTCCCCGTATACATGGCAGAACTCACCCTCTTCAAATGAGGTCAGCGCTGTGACCGCGAGTACCAAAGGGCGGTTTTCGTAAGGGGCTAGCCGTTTCATCACTTCATGCATCGCTTTGCGTCCTGCGGAGGCATGGACGTTGAACATATCGACCCCAAGTCCCATAATTGATTCTGCGGCATCGGCCATAGTATTGGGGATATCGTAGAGTTTGAGATCGAGAAAGATTTTAAATTCGGGATTAATCGCTTTGATTGCATCGATAAAAGGCTTCCCGTCTCGGATATAGGAGCGCAGACCCACTTTGAGCCAGATGGGATACTCTTTGATTTTTTCAATAAGGGCTAAATTTTCTTCTTGTGAGGGGAGATCGAGGGCGACACAGAGTTGCATGACAAGCCTTTGGAATGTGATTCCAAAAGTATATCCTAGTCAAGTTTTGAAAGGGTTTAGACAGATGTGCTGTATTAAATCTTAAAAAAAACGTCCATTTGTATTGTATTAATAATTCATTGATCAAAACAGCTTACAATGTGTGCAGATTTACTCTATAAGGATGTCTGATGAAGCAAAGTTTTATAGCGATGGTTTTGAGCGGATTATTAATGAGTGTGAGTGTTGCGAATGCGGCAGTGTATAAGGTTGACCCTTCCCATTCGAATGTGGGCTTTAAAGTCAAACATATGATGATCAGTACGGTAAGCGGAAAGTTTAACAATTTTTCAGGAATGTATGATTTGGACAAAGGGCAGTTTAAATCCCTGAGCGGAATGATCAATGCGGGTTCCATTGATACGGGGATCGTCAAGCGAGATGAGCATTTGCGCAGTGCTGACTTCTTTGATACGGCGAAATTTAGCGATATTAGTTTTACTATGATAAGTGCGACGAAAACGAAAATGACGGGTAACCTTACCATTCACGGCATTACGAAAAAAGTTGTATTGGATATTGATATGGGCGGCGTCGTGGAAGATCCATGGGGCAATCAACGTTCCGGTTTTGTATTGAGCGGAAAAATAAACCGCAAAGATTTTGGTCTGATGTGGAATAAAGCGATCGAAGCGGGCGGCGTTGTTGTCGGGGATGAAGTTAAAATGGTCGTCGAAATCGAAGGGATAGAAGAGTAATTATAGTATTTTGATAAATCCGTCCCGCTTGGGGCGGAATCCCTCTAGATCATTCAGTTTTAAACCCTGTTGTTTTCCCCATACTAAAACGCTTTGGCATTTATACATTTTCGCGTAATCGACCAAATAATCGATCATCTCACCGCTTAGATGCTCATATCCGCTGTACGTTACAAAATCATCCACGATCAAATGGCGTCCCAACTCCA
>DLUI01000092.1 GCA_002742695.1 Sulfuricurvum kujiense
AGAGGAACGTGAGTCAGAGATCACAGATATCAAGCAGATGATAAAAGAGGAAAAAGCGCGTCAAAAGAGCAATATTATCGAAAATACGACCAAAAATGCATCGGCTATGGTCTCGCTCTATCGCTTACTACCGTATGCTTTTTTGATACTCGGATTTATTGGACTGGAAAACAGCCATTCCCTAGAGATCTTGCCTTATTTAGTAGGGCTTGCAGTGGGAATGCCGATGGGGTATCTAATCGCCAAGAAATTGTTTATTTCACAATCTTAAGATATTGAATGTATTAACTGTGTGTTAACTCAAATAGATTTACAATGCGTATGTTATATTTATTAAAAAAAGTGATAAAAGGGGTTAACATGCAGATTTCAAAATTAATCGTATCATCGGTACTTAGCGTTACACTGTTTGCTCAAGTGTCATGGGGGCAAATCGCTTCGACGGAATTGGTTTTAGGTTCTCCTTCGGCGGTCTCTTCAGAAGCTAAAGTGTCTCAATTTGTTGCACGAGAGGATGTGGCTAAAGCATTTGAAGAGATGGGCGTAGACCCTAAAACGGTCGAACTAAAACTTGCATCATTGAGCGATGATGAAATAAATTCCATTGCATCAAATATTGATACATTGCCGGCCGGCGGTGACGGTGGAAGCATCATCGGTGCGATTGTCTTTATCTTTATCGTTTTATTGATTACCGATATTCTCGGATTAACAAAAGTGTTTAACTTTACCCGTTCAGTACGTTAGACGTGGCAACGAGAGACTATCTTTTCTTTTTATGTGCAACTGCCGCTTTATTTATATTAAGCGGTTGTGTTGCTAAAGATCCTCTCCCTCAGGGGAAAGTGTATCCTTCAACTTCTATAAATGTCCCTTTTATTTCCCCACGTCAAGATTTATGCGGTTCAACATCCATTCAAATGGTTGCGCAGTATTGGCAGGCTAACAGAAATTATTCCCCTAAATTATCTCTGCAGGAACTTGATCAACGGACACTGCTTCCTCTCAAAGGAGGGACGCTGCAAGTAGAACTGGTGAGTACCGCCCGTGCAAACGGACTCATAGCCTATCCGCTGGAGCCGAATTTTGATGCATTATTGAGTGAGCTTAGCGCTCATCATCCGGTTATCGTATTGATCAATCGGAGTTATTCGTGGTATCCTATGTGGCATTATATTCCTGTGAACGGATACGATACAACGAGGAAGGAATTTTTAACCCATTTTTCAGATCAGCCAAACGAGCCGATAGGGATTAAAACTTTTGCCGAGTTGTGGAAACGGAGTGAGTATTGGGGGGTTGTCCTTCTTCCTCCGGGAGAGATACCTGCATCGGCTACATCAAAAAAATTCTTGCGATCCGTATATGAATTGGAAAAAGTCGGTATGGTTGAGGAAGCAATTCGAAGCTATCAAAGTGCACTTATGCGTTGGCCTGAAGATTCAGATATCCATTTTATCCTAGGCAATAGCTATTCCCGTGTGGATCGTCTGAGCGAAGCAGAGGAGAGCTATCGTCGTTTTTTATTGCGCAACCCTAACCATCCTCTTGCTCTCAATAATTTGGCACTTCTTTTATCGAAAACAGGGAGAAAAACAGAAGGATTGGCGTTATTGGATAATGCAGTCAGTAAAGATCCGGAAGTTCAAAAAATGCTCCGAGAGACACGTGAAGAAATTTTGAAAAAGTAATTATTTCACAATCATCGGAACATTGATTATTATTTTATTCTCTTTTATATCGACAAAGAGGTTGTTTTCTTCGGATAAATGGGTGATTTCTTGCAGATATTTTCGTATTATTTTCTCTGATGAAATCTCGATGGAAAAGAGAGAGTATTTCTCCCCTTCAAATTTGATATGTTCCCCGACACGGAAGAATAATCGTGTTAGAATTTTTTCGTTTCCGCCCATTGAGATATAAATTTTATTGAGAAGTTTGATAAATATCTCAGTTTGAAGGCGGATCTCAGGAATAGTAGGATCGAGCTCTTTTAGGTATTTTGTAGATGAGCCGATTGAGTTGGAACTGATACATAAATCGATTAGGGTATAGACATTAATCAGTTGACCGTCGGGTTTTTGTGCTGTAAACTGAAAAGAGGGGAGTTGATAGAGACGAATCCCGATTTGCTCTTCATCTTCATAGCCTACGGTGATGCCGAAAAATTTAAAACGTCCAAATTCGAGTTCTAAAAAAGTAGTTTTGAATCCAAAAGATGAGTTAGCGTAGGTGGTGGCTATTTTATAAATGGCAGATGCCTCTATCGCACCGAGGAGATATTGTGCCTCGGTATTGAGCGATACGATTTTTCCGCCGGAGTTAAAAAGGATAAATGGATTAAAGTCGTACTCAATCCATTGCTGATCGAATGTCATCAGTCCTCGATATAGTTTTTAAGTTTACGACCCACTTTAGGGTGTTTTAGTTTTTTGATCGCACTGCTTTCAATCTGACGGACACGCTCACGGGTAACGTTGAGCTCTTTTCCGATCTCTTCAAGAGTACGGTCACTCTCATCGTCCATAATTCCGAAACGCATTTTGATAACCGCTTTTTCACGCTCATTGAGCTGTTCGAGAACACTTTCGATTTGAACTTTTAAATCATCTTTCAAGATAGCATCAGACGGTGAAAGGGACATTTTGTCTTCGATGAAATCTCCGAAACGTCCGTCCTCTTCATTCCCGATAGGGGCTTCAAGAGAGATAGGCTCTTTGGTAATTTTAATAACGTTTTTAACTTTCTCAACCGACAAGCCCACTTCTTCCGCGATGGTTTCGACATCCGGCTCTTTTCCGTGCTCTTGGAGATGTTTGCGCATAATCTTATTAATACGGTTAATCGTTTCGATCATATGGATCGGAATACGGATGGTACGTGCTTGGTCGGCAATGGCACGGCTGATGGCTTGACGAATCCACCATGTTGCGTAGGTTGAGAATTTATACCCTTTTTGGTATTCGAATTTATCGACCGCTTTCATCAAACCGATATTTCCCTCTTGGATCAAATCGAGGAAAGGGAGACCGCGGTTGGTATAGCGTTTGGCGATCGAGACAACGAGACGGAGGTTCGATTTCGCCATACGGGTTTTAGAAACTTCGGAGATATTTTTACCCCGTTTGATCTGTTCCAAAATATCGGCCAGTTTGTCCGGCTCCATATTGAAGCCCCCTTTGGAAGCCTCTTTGGTTTGGATCAGTTTTTTGATCTCCATATAGGTGCTGACCATTGTCGCTTCAGGGACTTTGGTTGAAATCTCTTCTTTGGTCAAGTCGCAGATTTTATTCAAAATCAACGTATGATTCTTTTTAAGTTGATCGTTGAAAAGGGGAAGCTTGTACTCAAGACGTTTCAACTCGCGATCAAATCCCTCATCACTGCGCAATGCGGTTTCCATTGAACGGACAAGTTCATTGATAAGTTTAGAGGTTGGCCCGAGATCCAACAATGCCTCTTTGAGCATTTTTTTCTTGAAGCTGACATTGAGGAAGAAAAGGACGTAATCGGCATCCATCTCTTCAATCGAGCACTCTTCCAACATTTTCTCAGTCGCTTTGACCCACTCTTTTTTTGCTTTTTCAAGCGCTTTAAAAGAGGTTACGACTTTTTCAACCCGTTTTTTGTCTTTGAGCGAAGGGGCTTTTTCATTTGTTTCTTCTTCATCCGCATCGTCATCGCTGTCGTCATCGTTATCTTCTTCTTCTGCCTCTTCAAAGCTTTTGAAAAGTTCTTTTACGCGGCGTTCACGGTTAATAAGCGGGTCTTTATAATCAAGGATAAAATCGATCAAATACGGGACGGAACAGATTGCATCGATAATAATCCCTTCCCCCATCTCCATACGTTTGGAGATTTCAACTTCTTCTTCTTTCGTGAGAAGGGGAATCTGACCCATTTCACGCAGGTACATACGTACCGGTGAATCCGAACGTGACCATTCAAGAAGTTCGTGTTGTTTGAGAATATCAAACTCATCACCGCTTGCTTCTTCGATGTATTTAAGCTGAGCGGCACGTTTGGCCGCTGCTTCTTGTTGATTGAGCATTTTGGCATGTTCAGAAGAGGTAAAGAGGCAGATTTTATGTTTCTGAGCCAATTTAAGGATGTTTTTTGCTTGCGCAAGGGTAGGTTGCTTGTCAAATGGATCGACAATTGTTTCATAGGTGAGACAATTTTTAGATTTATGTTCGGCAAATAGGGTTTCGAGATGTTTATTTAGATCTTTGACACTCATACGAGGAGGACTCCCTTAACGTTAAAAAGAGGTGGATTATACCGAGATTTTTCTTAAATAGCCTTCCACTGTTTTTATATTTCTTGTTTTTGCACTGTGGAACACTTGTTGCTCTCTAAGTCTCAATACTCCACAAGGATGATAAATGCAGACCGGATATTATGCGGCAACAGGGGGAATGGTAGCGCAGTTTAATCGTATGGATACGATCGCTTCCAATCTTGCCAATGCCAATACTGCGGGATACAAACGGGATCAGTTGATAACCGGAGATTTTGCCCGTTTGTTTAAAACGGTGCAAAGCGAGCTTCCGATTGCGAATAACACGGAAGAAGCGGCACAGTATTTTAACCGTTCCCTTTCGCGTGTCCCGCAAATTACCGATGCCTATACCGATCACACTCTAGGATCAATGCAGCGAACCGATAATACCTTTGATATGGCACTCTCTAAAGAGGGGCAGTTTTTTGCGGTTCGTACGCCGCAAGGAGTTCGTTTGACCCGTGATGGGATTTTTACCATCAACGATGAGGGGAAATTGGTGAACAAACAAGGGCATGAAGTTCTCTCTGCCGATAAGACACCGATTACGTTTACCCCGCAAGACAGCGTTATTACCATTGATAAAAATGGCCAAGTTTCTACCAATGTTCCCGGAACCACTCAAATGGTAGCTAACAAGAAACTTTTGGTGATTGAACCGCAAAATATCCGAGCACTGAATAAAGAGGGTGAAAATCTTTATATTCCTGATCCTGCCGATCCGCTGGTACCGTTAGCCGAAAGCGGAAGCGTTATGCAAGGGTTCGTAGAAAAAAGCAATGTGAATGCGGTAAACGAGATGATCGCACTGGTTGAAGCAAACCGTCTTGTCGGTATGTATCAAAAAGCGATGGATTCACAAATGAACGATCTAAATAAAGACGCGATTGAAAAACTCGCGGTAACTCGTCGATAAGATAAGGAGATAAGACTATGATGCAATCACTCTATACCAGCTCTACCGGGATGCTGGCTATGCAAACTCAGATCGATACGACGGCGAATAATATTGCCAACGTTAACACCATGGGATATAAAAAGTCCCGTGCCGAATTTGCCGATTTGATGTATAAGGTTATGACCTATGCAGGGACCTCTACCAGTGATACGACGAAGTCTCCGACAGGGATTGAAGTGGGTCTTGGGGTACGTCCGACCGCGATCAATAAAATCTTTACCGAGGGGAGTTTGAAGCAAACCGATAACACTCTCGATACGGCGATTACGGGAAAAGGTTTTTATAAACTTGAACTCCCAAACGGAACCGAAGTGTATACCCGTAACGGCTCTTTTAAAATCGATGAGAACGGTACCATCGTCAATTCAGACGGCTATAAATTGGTGCCGGAAGTCGTTATTCCTGAAGATGCTATTAATATCAGTATCGGAACCGACGGTATCGTCAGTGTTACCCAATCCGGACAAGCACAAGCAACTCAAGTGGGACAGATCTCATTGACTAACTTTATCAATCCGGCGGGATTGCATGCGATGGGAGATAACCTTTTTGTGGAGACCGATAGTTCGGGACAGCCTGTTGAAGGGACTCCTGGTGTTGATGGATTAGGTAATATCCGACAAGGGTTTGTAGAGCTTTCCAACGTTCAACTGGTTGTCGAGCTTACCGATTTGATTACGGGACAGCGTGCGTATGATGCCAACTCCAAAGTTATTACCACCAGTGATGAAATGTTGGCGACAACGAACAGCTTGAAACGTTAATAGCCTCAACCTAGGATTCCCGAGATAGATCGGGCATCTTCTACTCTGTTTTTTGATCAATTTCTTCCAAAATTTCTTTCCAATCCCTATCCCAGCAACACTGATGGGTAAACTCTTTGAAAATTTTATGGTGGATGTTTCGGGCATCTTTGAATCGATTCAGATACGAGTTAAAAATGGTTTCATTGACGATTTCATCTTTTCCGCCGATAAGGTGATATTGATCAATGTTATCCAAAGAATCAGAAAAATCTGCAGGATTTAATGAACCCGAAAGGGGTGTTATCGAATGATGCAGTGTCCAATAGCTCGTATCAAGATTTCCGGCTATCGTAACGAGTTGTTTAATATCTTTTCTTTGGGCAGTTAAGAGGGTGGCAATTGTACCGCCGCCAGAGTAGCCGTAGAGATTAAACGATGAAACGTTGTAATACGTTTTTAGAGTATTTAGGAGTTCATTGTAGCTTCCTAAAATTTCCGGTGAAAATCGATGGCTTGTCCAATATTTTGATGTACAGTTTTGATCGCTTACATACTGGCAAGGTCTGCTTAAATAAACGATGCAAGAGTGTTCATCCTTCAATGCGAGTTTAAGGGCAACAGGGTTGATAGGGGTAGGGTTCTGTGAGACTCTCTGGGAAGAAATCCAAGCAAGCCCGTCTCCTTCTATGTAAAGATGAAGATTGTCTTGCTCACACGATGATGGATTTTTATGATATGACATAATATTAAAATGTTCGGTTTTGTAGGTATATTTGGATAATTGGGATGAGTGAGTGAGTGTATCAGCCGTTTTCATCCTCTCTTGGGGGGTAGGAATCGTATGAGTGCATCCCGCCAAGAAAAGAATAGCTGCGGATGCAAGAAAAGCTGTCAAATATTTATCCATTAAATGCCATATTTTTTAAAATTTCCAATTCATTTTTGCGGATACGGTATGATTTTTAAAATCAACCCCTTTTCCTTCAAGATCGTATTTCAGATCAAGTGAGAGATTTTCTTGGAGTATTTGAGCTACTCCGACACCCGCTTTGTAGCTCCAATGACCGTTATCTATCCCTTTGGTGTCGAAAATAGTTCCGCTTGCTCCTGCGTAACTTGCTGAAACACTCTGATTGGTATTTCCAAAGTCATATCCTAAAGCAATATTCCCAATAAAATCGGTATCACTATCAAAGGCATATTTTAAATTTTCTTCAATTCCTACGATAAAGGTAGTGGTCGTAAAACTTTGTACATTCAGATTTAACCCGCCGGCACCTGATTCAGTATAAGAAGGATTTTTATAATAAACATAGCTTCCATAAAGTTCATTGGAAAGACTCAAAGCATTATTAAGGGGAATTTCTCGTGCTACCTTGAGCTGAGTGAAAAAACTTTTAGCGTTATAATCGGCAGTGGCGGTTGTAGGAACTGCGGATATATAGCGGGATGAGTCGGTTTGTTGAATCCCGGCACCTACTTGGTACAAAAAATTGGTTTTATTATCTAGAATAGGAATATTTCCGTATCCGATCAATGTAAAGACATCGAGTTCTGTGGATTGGCTGACTCCGTTAGTCGAGGCATCGGTATTGGTATAGAAAAATGCTAAACCGGCACGATGATCACGTGCATATTCTCCATCCATCCCGATCCCAAACCCTTTTGAATGGGCACTAAATCCATTTAAACCCTTTTTATTTTTTTGTTTGCTGTAGGAACCAAACGGTTTGATCCATAAAGTTTTATCCCCAAATACAATATCTCCGGAGTTGAGTCCTCGCGATCCACCGCTTTGGTACGATTGAACGATGGAACCCATGGCACCATATAGCTGAGTGGACATTGTAGGAAGTGCTGCAATGGTTGTAGGTGTAGTCTCTAAGATAGCCTGAGCAACTTCTTCTTCCGTTTCGAATGTGTTAAGTGAGTCAATAAAATTATTCAAATCATCATTATTACCGGTATAAGCACTTAATACACTTGCTGCTCCATACGCTCCGACAACTCCGCTGTTCTGGGTTGCTTCGAGTATCGAAGTCCCTTGGACAATATCCAAATCCAATGTAGTACCGTCGATGATTGGGGTGAAGTTGAGCAAAGCTGAGGTATCGGTTATCGTGAGTGTTGAGACATCCGCCGTGAGTGTTGAAGCCGATATGACATCCGCGAGTTGTTGTCCTACCAGCAAATCTTGATAATCCGTTGCCGTTTGTACATTGACATTGAGAGTAGCACCCGCATTGAGCGTTACGGTACCGTTAGCGACAAGTTGTGAGTATGTCGCGATACCGTCTGAACCGCTGTTTAGTTTGATTCCGAGTACACCGGTAGCGCTTTGGGTAAAATCATTGACACTAGAGGCATCGGTGGAGGCTAAATTGATGGTTCCGTCATTTTGAACATTGGTCATACTCGCTTGCAAATCACCGCTAATTAGCCCAGTAGAAGTATTTTCAAATGTTCCGCTACTACCAAGGGAGAGAGCGATTGGTGCCGTGATAGTTCCGCTATTGGTAATAGTCCCCATGTTGTCATTGACATAAATACCATAAGCATCATTATTAGTCGAATTTACAATAATTGTATCACTGTTGGTTATTAAACCGCTATTGGTACCGCTGAGGTAAATACCATATGCGTTTCCGTCTGTTGATGTAGAATCAATACTACCGCTATTAGATATCGTTCCTGTATTTGAACCTACAACTAATCCATACGCGTCATTGGTGATGGAATCTACGGTAATTGCATTTACGTTAGTTACTGTTCCGTCGTTGCTATTTGAGATTTCGATACCTGTAGCTCTACTGTTGTCTGAATGGGCTTCTATAGTTCCATTATTCGTCAGGTCCTGATTGTTTCCGCCTATGTAGATTCCGGTAGCATCGCCATCTGTTGAGGTTGAACTAATTGAATCATTAGCATTGATCACACCGCCGTTATCGCTGTCGGAATAGATGCCATACGTACTGCCGTTTAGTGAATGGGCATAGATACTTCCATCCGCAGTAACAGTTCCGTAATTATTTACCATATAAATACCGTATGCCGTACCATCATCGGTTGTAGATGTTTCTATGGTTCCGCTATGAGAGATCGTACCATTATTAGTATCGGCGTAAATACCGTACGTATCAGTTCGACCTTCCGCAACAATGCTTCCTTCATTATTGATTGTGCCGTCATTCGTATTGACATAAATACCGGCAGCCGAACCAAACGTTGCCGTAGTGGAAATCTCTCCGAGATTATTCACATTCCCCGCATTTGTATCACCTATATTAATACCGTAAGCGGAACTGTTCGCGGAAGTCGCGGTAATGACACCGGAACTTGAATTTGTTATATTGGCATCAGCGAGGTTAGCACCGGCATAAATCCCTGTAGCATCGTTATTATTGGCTGTAGCAGTGATGTTACTTGTATTTGTGACTGATCCTGAATTTTCATTTTCTACAACAATACCGGTTGTATTTCCGCTATCGGTTGAATTGAGATCGATACTTCCACTATTGGTAATGGAACCTGAATTGTCATATACATAAATACCGGCAACATCACTTCCTGCCTCTGCGACAATATCACCTGTATTACTGATTGTGCCCGAATTTACACCAGAACCGTCATACACAAGTACACCGTATGCAGAACCGCTCGTTGAATTTAGATCAATCGTTCCACTATGATTGATCGTACCGTCATTCCCATTATCAACATAGATACCGTAAACGTCATTAGAATCAGAATCGACAGTTAGTGTAGCGCTGTTAGAAATAGTGATGCCTGAATTAACAACATCAGTTATTTCAATCGGAATTAATGTATTGGATGTGTCATCCAGCATAAGTGGGGTTGAATTTACTTCATTCGCATCACCAAGATACGTAATTCCATCGAGATCAACTGCTGATACAATTATCGGATAACTCATCAGCAACAACGATGCCGCAACATTGCTCAATAAAATACGATTATTAATACACATAATCCACTCCTTCGTTATCACAATCTATAGTGTGACCATAATATGACTATGTTATTCCTGTATACATAAAAATAATATAAAAATAAAATCGTTATTTCTATGAATACATTCCCTTATTTGGGATTTAAAACTCTTTCAACACATCTTTGCTATAATCCACTTAATTTTACGTAACTATTAGGATTTTTCGATGCAGAAAATTGAAGGTAAAGTTTGGAATTTCGGTAAAGACATCGATACCGACCTCATTATCGCCGCCCGTTATCTCAACACCTCAGACCCCAAAGAGCTTGCTAAGCACGTTATGGAGGATGCCGATCCGTCATTTGTAACTAAAATGACTCCGGGTGATATCATCGTCGCGGATGAAAACTTCGGATGCGGTTCGTCTCGCGAACATGCCCCTATCGCCCTTAAAGCGGCGGGAGTTGCAGCGGTTATCGCACCCACATTTGCCCGTATTTTTTACCGTAACGCTTTTAACATGGGACTACCGATTTTAGAACTTCCCGAAAGCCTAGAGATCAAAGAGGGTGAATCGGTCAGCATCGATATGGATGCGGGAACGATTACCAATACAACCAACGGTAAAGTCTATAACTTTATCCCCATTCCGCCGTTTATGCAAGAACTTATTGCCGCAGGCGGTTTGATGAATTATGCAGAAGCGGAAATTGCCGCACAGGAGAAATAAGTGATGAAAAGTTACAACATTGCCTTGATAAAAGGGGACGGAATCGGTCCTGAAATTATTGACGAAGCGGTAAAAGTACTCGATGCGGTCGCAGCGTGTGAGAATTTAGAGTTTAACTATCAAGAAGCCCTTATGGGGGGATGCGCTTACGATGTGACAGGCGATCCGTTGCCGCAAGAGACGATTGATATCTCTTTAGCGAGCGATGCCGTACTTTTCGGTGCTATCGGCGGAACCAAATGGGATACTCTCCCGAGAGAAAAACGTCCTGAGAGCGGATTGCTCCGTTTCCGTAAAGAGCTCGGTGTATTTGCCAATCTCCGTCCTGCAAACGTCTATGATGAGCTTGTCAATGCCAGCTCCCTCAAGCCTGAAATCGTCAAAGGGGTCGATTTGATGGTTGTCCGTGAACTTATCGGCGGGATCTATTTCGGTGAGCCGAAAGGGCGAGATGAGAATCGCGGATGGAACACGATGGTGTACACTCGTGATGAAGTGATCCGTATCGCTCACGTTGCGTTTAAAATCGCGATGGACCGCTCTAAAAAAGTATGTTCGGTTGATAAAGCCAATGTCCTTGATGTCAGCCAGTTATGGCGTGAAGTGGTTGAAGAGGTGGCAAAGGAATATCCTGAAGTGGAACTTTCCCATATGTACGTCGATAATGCGGCAATGCAGTTGATCCGTGATCCGAAACAATTTGACGTTATTTTGACCGGGAATATTTTCGGCGATATCCTCAGCGATGAGGCAAGTATGCTATCAGGTTCTATCGGTTTGCTCCCCTCTGCATCGGTAGGAGCCGCAATCGGCGTGTATGAGCCGATTCATGGTTCGGCTCCCGATATCGCGGGGCAGGGGATTGCCAACCCTATCGCAACGATCGCCAGTGCTTCGATGATGCTCCGTTTTGCATTGGGCGAACACAAAGCGGCGGATCGTATCGATTACGGGATCAAACAAGCACTTGCTGAGGGGTACCGTACGAAAGACATTGCAGGATTTGATGCAAAAGAAGTATGCTCGACTAGCGAGATGGGTTCTATCATCGCCAACTTTGCGGCCAAATGCAAACGCTAACTCTCGCCAATATTTACGAGCTTCAAGGGCTAAAAGAAGATGCTCTTGAAATCTATAAAGAGATTTTGAAAAAAGACCCTTCTAATGCCGATGCAAAAATCGCGATTCGACGCCTCTCAGGAATGCGTAAAAAGTTTTTAGGGGTTAATAACGAAATGAAAACTTTTTTTATACAAATGGAAGAAGAGGCAGAATTTATTCAGTTTGAAAGGTGGTTGATGAAAGCATGGAATTAAAAGATGTCATATTATCTACATTAGCCGAAATTGAAGAGTTATCGAGTGCACCTGAGAGTGTTGAACAACCTGAACGTATTGTTGAAGAGAGAGTCCGTCCTGTTTTTGAAGAGGTAGCCGTTACCAAAGTGCCGCACATTGAGACAGTTCAAACTGTAATAGAGACGGTTCATGCGGTTCGGGATGACGAAGCTCGGATGTTGGAAGGGATTCGAGAGCGTTTACTCGTCCTTTTTGAAGGATTTCAATCCCCTAACAATACACAAATAGAAGCTAAAGTCGACTTGACCCTCAATTTCTTCGAATATCTTTTAGCAACCATCGACAATCGCTTAGAGACAATTAAAGAGTCTTAAGCGCTCTCAAGACAGAGGAAATAGAATGAATGAACACTATAGGATATTAATCCATTGTAATGATGAAAAGGGGCTTGTATACAAAGTATCAAGTATCTTTTTTCATCGCAATCTTAATATCATCTCCAATAATGAATTTGTAGACAAAGCACACAATAAATTTTTTATGCGCAGTGTTGTCGCCGGCGAAATCGCTCCGGATGTACTCAAAAGTGAATTGGCATCGGTATTGCCTCCTCACGCGCATCTCGAGGTGATAGCTCCTCGTAAAAAGCGGGTTGTCTTAATGGCAACAAAAGAGTCCCACGCTTTAGGGGATATTTTAATCCGCTACGAAGCAGGTGAACTTGATTGTCATATTGTCGGGGTAGTCTCTAACTATAACTTGCTAGAGCCGTTAGTTTCAAAATTTGATATCCCTTTTTATACCGTATCGCATGAGGGGTGTGATCGGGATGAGCATGAAAAGCGCGTGCTTGCACAGTTCTCAGAACTCGGTGATATCGACTATATCGTACTTGCCAAATACATGCGTATTTTGACACCGCGATTCGTTGAGGCATATGAAGATAAAATCATTAATATTCACCATTCGTTCCTCCCCGCTTTTATTGGAGCTAATCCATATAAACAGGCGTATGAACGGGGTGTAAAAATTATCGGGGCAACGGCTCATTTTGTGAACAACAATTTGGATGAAGGGCCGATTATTGCTCAAGACGTTATCCATATTAATCATGCTCACGGTTGGGAAGAGATGCAGCGACAAGGGCGCGATGTCGAAAAAATCGTTTTATCAAAAGCCTTGAAACTGGCATTGGAAGATCGTATATTTGTTCATGCCAACAAAACGATTATTTTTTAAATGTTTAACATTGTATTAGTTCATCCGCAAATTCCGAATAATACGGGTGCTATCGGACGCCTTTGCGTCAATACTGGTTCCTCACTCCATCTAATTAAGCCGATTGGATTTGACATCGATGAAAAAGCAGTTCGCCGTGCAGGACTCGATTACTGGCATAAAATCGATTTACACGTTTGGGAGAGTCTGGAAGAGTTTATGGATGCCCATCCGGTTAGGAAGCGTTTTTTCTTTGCCACGACAAAAACGGATCGCCCTTATTTTGAACATGAATTTGAAGAGGGGGACTATCTTTTTTTCGGAAGTGAAACGGCAGGAATACCTTCTGAAGTTTTGGAAGCGTATCCAAATCAGACAATGACTATCCCTATGACGAAAGAGGGACGGAGTCTCAATCTTGCTATTAGTAGCGGAATAATCCTCTACGAGGCAATCAAACAAAATTTTAATATGTACCGAAAGATGATGTAATGTTGATGCAAATACTTGATACGGTAGTTATTGTACTGTTGGTTCTTTTTTTAGTTTATATCTTCCGTGGATACCATCTTTCACGACTTGAACGGGATAATAAAGAGGACTAAAACAGTCTCTCTGCCCACTCTCCCATTTTCATCTCCAGTTTGTCCATCCATCCGTTTGCTTGGCGAATAACCTTTGCCATTGTCAGCTCCTTGAATTATATTAGGCAAATAGTAAGTTGTTTTGACAAATCATCTAAAAAATATTTCATTTTGTCATATATTTTGAAAAACTATGTCATAATTCCTACAATACACTATCGATATATCAAAAGGATTTCATTATGAAAACATTCAGTGATATTGTCGAGACGATTAAAGATATTGTCTCTTCCGACTTTCCAGAAAAAAAAGTATTTGATAAAGACGTAGCCGATTTGTTGGACATTACCCAGATGAATTTTGCTACAATGAAAAAACGGAATAAAATTCCCTTTAATGAATTACTCGATTTTTGTGCAAAACGCTCAATAGCCATCAACTGGCTTTTATATAATCAATCACCCGAGAGTTTGATTGAACCGACAAACCGCTTTTATATGGTACGTTACTTCTCTTCGGTAAACGCCTCAGCAGGGGGAGGCGCCGATAATGAAGAATTAGAATTTGAGCCTCTGATGCTAGAAGATAATTTTGTCCTCTCTTTGGGCGGTGAAAAAGAGTTGCGTCATATTGAAGCGATTAACGTGTCGGGTGATTCTATGGAACCCTCTTTTAGCTATAACGATATCATTTTTATAAATCGTTCAAAAACCGATATTAGTCGTGGCGGAATATTTACAATTAGAACCGAACATGGACTTTTTATTAAGAGGTTGCAAGTACGGATTGATGGTAAACTTGATATTATTTCGGATAATAAAGACTATCCGACCTAT
>DLUI01000031.1 GCA_002742695.1 Sulfuricurvum kujiense
ACCGCTTTTATCTGCTCTTGGGTCATAATACCGCCCAACGCAAAAATAGGTACTCTTATTTTATCCACTATTTCTTTTAAATCCTCTAAACCCTTGGGTTCACCTTTGGCTGGGGAGAAGAAAATCGGGCTGTAGGTGATAGCATCGGCATCTAATTCCTGTGCTTTGAGTGCTTCATCGTGAGTATGGGTACTGATAACGACATACAATCCTAGTTTTTTTGCCTCTGCTATTTCGTCAAACTGTGTGGAGGTTAAATGTACCCCATCCGCTTTTAATTCATGTGCAAGAAGATAATCACCATGCAATAGAACGCGCAAAATACGATAACTCCGCGACACCGCGACAAAAGTTTGGGCAAGATCACGGTAATGAGTCGTTTGTTTGTCTCGAAAGAGGGCAAAATCGGGGAGTGTGTGCGAATAGACGACATCAAGCGCCGATTCCAAAGCATCGGGCATACTGCCGTAAAACATCGGATCGGTGATAAGGTAGTGTTTCACGCGTCCGTTGGTGTAGCTTTGACTGTATCTCGAATCTCTTCGAGGAGTTCATTTTGTTTTGCAAGAATATCGTTACGATCGCGAGCCATCGACATCGTCTCTAATACCAACAGCAAAAATACCGCTAAAAAGATAAAGAGGAAGGTAAACATCAACGCGGGGACAATACCGAGGAAAACGAAAGATTGAAAGGTGACCCAGGCTCCGACGATAACGAAAGCCCAAGAGACGCCTCCGAGGAAGCTTAAAAGTGCATCGAATGTACTTCGCTTCATAAAGAGGGCTTAGTGGTCGTCGTGAAGAAGAACTGCACCGCCGAGGTAAACGTAGGTGAGCATCATGAAAATGAACGCTTGCAAGAACGCCATAAAGGTAAGCAATGCAAACGGGATCATCGGAAGCAACCACGGAGCCAACATCAAGATGACCATCAAGAACATGTCGTCCCCTTTGACGTTACCGAATAATCGGAAGCTCAAAGAGATGATACGGGAGATGTGAGAAACGATCTCGATCGGGAACATCAACCATGCCAACCACCATACAGGGCCCATAAAATGTTTCAAGTAGCTGATGATACCGTTACGACGAATACCTTCGAAGTTATAGTACGTGAAAACGACCAAAGCAAGTGCTAGGGTAAAATCCAAAAATGCACTCGGTGCTTCGAAACCGGGGATAACTCCGATAACGTTTGCGATACCGACGAAAAGACCGATAGTCGCAACAAGAGGAAGATAACGACGTGCTTCCGCTTTACCCATAACGTCCGCACCCATTGCGAGTACGCCGCTAAGATATGCTTCCATAACGTTTTGTGCTCCGCTTGGAACAAGACGGAGATTTGAAGTCGCCATTTTCGCAATAATCAACACGATTGCCGCTGCAAGCAGCATGTGTGTGAGGAAAATGAAGCTATGATCGTGGCTGATAAGGCCGAAGAAGGTAAACAACTCACCCATAGGTAGCGTCCTTTGCATGGAAATATTGACGGGATTTTACCCTGATAGAGATTAAATTCCTATAAACTCAGATGAAGGAGTTCTCTGCGAGCGTTTAAAATATCATCACTGATCGCTTTTTTAAGCGATTCGAGAGACTCAAACTTCTGATTTTTGCGTAAAAATTTGACAAAGCTGATCATCACCTTTTCACATTGACCGATAGTCTCACCTAAAATATGGCTCTCAATGGCGTAACTTCCGTCCGTTGTGACACGATGTCCGACGAAAACGACGGAGGGGTGGAAATGTTCCTCCTCATCGAGACGCGTGAGTGCCGCATAGACACCCTCATAGGGGAGCAAATATCCGGGGCATTCGAGATTGAGCGTCGGGACAAGTTCGGTTTTCCCGATCCCCTGCCCTTTGATGACGCTCCCTTTGATCGAGTAGTTGTGTCCTAAAAAGCGGTTGGCTCCGCTGATGTCGCCGATTTGGATTTTAGAACGGATTTTATGGGAGTGTACCGAATCGTCTTCGATACACACCTGATCGATCACTTTGACTTCCCCCGAAAAGAGTTCGCCCAGATTGGCATGGGAGTAGCGGCGGTTTTTTCCGAAATGAAAATCATATCCCACCACTATTTTACGCAAATGGGGAAAGCGCTCTCGCAGCATCGCTATAAAAGCTTCCCCCTCCAAATGACGAATATCCTCTAATGAATAATAGACAATCGGATAGTGGGTGTAGTGTTCACGCTCATGGGAGGGGGTGAGATTGGCATACCCCGTCTCGATGACGACAATGGCACCGTGATCCCCTAGCTCATTGAACAGCTGCTGATGCCCGATGTGCATCCCGTCAAATCCGCCGATGGCAATGGAATCAACCTTTGACAAAGCCATAACACGTCTCCTGATTTCCCTCTTTTCCCGCTATATGGGCACCCTCTTTTGCAACCAGTTTCCATCCCATCAGTGCACACGCATCTTCGAGACGGATCATCGCTTTGCCGATCGCTTTATCGTCTTTGACGACACCGTTTTTATCCCGTTTCACTTCACGCCCCACCTGAAACTGCGGTTTGAAAAGGAGGACGATGTATTTGGATGCGAGGCGATCAATCGATTCGAGGATCAGTTCCAACGGAATAAAAGCGACGTCACACGTAACAAGATCGTAAGAAGTTTCAGCGCTAAAGACTCGAATATCGGTATTTTCGTGAACACTGACGCGCGGATCACTCCGTAAACTCGGATGGAGCTGATCGCTTCCGACATCGACACAGGTAACACTCGCAACACTGTTTTCCAAAAGAACTTGGGTAAATCCCCCCGTCGAGGAGCCGATATCGAGGGCGCGAAGTCCGTTCAACTCCCACTCGGTATAGGGGAGAAACCCTTTTAGCTTGATCGCGGCACGGCTAACGTAGAGTTCCGTATCGGCGATGTCGACAGCCATCCCCTCCGCTACGTCATAAGAGACTTTATCGACAATCTTCCCATCCACACTCACCGCGTGCTCTTTAATGAGCTGCTGCGCTTTATTACGGCTCTCAACGAGGCCGTTTTCTACCAAATAACTATCAAGTCTCATTGTGTTCCATTATTTTTTAATACGTTATGGTGGCATAACTTTGTTTAGGATACCATTGCGGATCAGTTTTCAGCTCAAGGATTAGGTATGCATTCAGTTCAAGTGGTCGTCATCGGCGGAGGATACGGGGGTATTCGCGCAATCGAACATTTAGCGCACAACAGCCACATTACCGTCACGTTGATCGATAAAAATCCTTACCATTATATGCAAGCGGAAGTATACGACTTCATCGCCAATAAAGTCGATATGTCGGACGTAATGATCGACCTCCCCTCCCTTACCAAAAGTTTTGGTTTGGTCACCTTTATCTGTGAAGAGGTAAACGGTATCGATACGCTCACCTCTACCGTCTCAACCGCTACCCAAAATATCAAATACGATCACCTCATTATCGCCACCGGAAGCCGCACCTATTTTCCCGATTTCATCAAAGGGCTACGCGAACACACCCACGGTGTCAAAAGTATCCCCGCCGCTTTAAATTTCAAACAGCAGTTTGAACGCTCCCTTCTCAACCGCATCGAAGCGCAAACTAAAGGGTGCGACGTCGAACCTTTTAATATCGTTATTGGAGGAGCGGGTCTTTCAGGGGTAGAGATCGCCGCAGAGATGGCGGCGTATGCGAACCATTTTTACCAAAACGGCAACTTCGGATGTCGCGGAGTCGATGTCTACCTCATCGATGCGTATGAGACGATTCTTTTTGGGATGGATCCGTTTTTGATCGAGAGTGCCTATGAGCGGCTGAGTAAACTCGGGGTTCACGTGTGGCATAACAACCGAATCAGTGAAGTACGCAAAAACGAGATTCTTCTCGACAACGGTAAAATACTTGATTTCGAGTTTATGATTTTTACGGGGGGGATCGCCGCATCGACTCTTACCCAATACCTCGGGTTTGAAACGAATACTAAGGGGCATTTGATCGTCGATGAACATCTCAATATCCCAAACCATCCGAACATTTACGCTATCGGCGATATCACGCAAGCTCTGAATGAAGAGGGAAAATTCATCCCTCCGACCGCCCAACTTGCTGAACGAGGAGGTGAACACGTCGCCGCCAATATCTTACGTTCTCTCAAAGGGAAATCAAAACGCCCCTTTAGGTTTAAAAATCAAGGGGTAATGATCGCCCTCGGCGGAGAATACGGAGCAGGACTCCTCCCCGGAGGGATCAAGGTGAAAGGGTATATCGCCTATTTAATCAAAAAGGCTATTTTTTGGATGTACACTGCTCCCCTCCGTCACCGAAGCGCTATCGGGAAGCGCCGTTAGGGAGCGAAACTCGCTCTCAGTGAGCAACGTCACACCCAACTCGACCGCTTTATCGTATTTGCTCCCCGCATCTTCGCCATACACGACGTAATCGGTCTTTTTGGAGACCGAAGAGGCAACTTTCGCCCCTAACTCCTCTAATATCGCCTTGATACTATCGCGCGGCACCGACATCGATCCCGTGATCACGACACTTTTCCCTTTAAACGGGTTCTCGTGAGCTTCCACTTTGATCGGAGCTACGGGATTTAAAAGGGTACGGAGTTTTTCGATTTTCTCGCTGTTAACACGGGAAAATTCGAGGATCGATTCAACCATCTCACCCCCGAACCCCTCCAGTGCCAAAATTGCTTCACGGCTTGCGCTGTCAAATGCCGTTCCGAATGCACCGCACAATGTTTTAGAAGCTACTTCGCCGATATGTTCGATCCCCAGCGCATTGATAAAACGCCAGCAATCGCACCCCTTGACCGCCGCTATCGCGTCGATCAGGTTACGGCTCTTTTTCTCTTTGAACCCTTCCAGTGATAAGAGCTGTTCCATCGTGAGACCGAAGAGATCAGAGAGTTCGCGCACCATCCCCGCGCTATGAAGTGCTTCGACGATCTTGTCCCCTAACCCGTCGATGTTGAGGCATTGTTTGGAGGCAAAATAGATGATCGAATTGACCACCCGCGCTTCGCATGAGAGGTTCTGGCATTTGATCAACGCCCCCTCATCGAGAAGTTCCGAATGACAGACAGGACAATGCTTCGGTCGGTGAATGATCTGCTCACTACCGTTACGCTCAGATGCGATCACCTTGACGATTTTCGGGATAACGTCACCGCTTCGCAAAATAATGACTTTGTCCCCGAGTCGGATATCTTTACGCTCGATCTCATCGAAATTATGAAGCGTCGAACGCTCGACCGTAACCCCTTCGATATCGACAGGCTCGACGATGGCGACGGGAGTAACCACGCCGCTGCGCCCCACCTGCATGATCACTTCTTTGAGCGTCGTGAGCTTCTCAATCGCGGGAAATTTATACGCCGCCGCCCAACGGGGGTTTTTAACCGTATAACCCAGTTCATCCTGCACACGGATCGCATCGACCTTTATTACCATCCCATCAAGAAGCATCGCAAAATTATCCCGCTCAACGCGCATCTCATGGTAAAAGGTTTCGATCTGATCAGCGCTCTCACATAAATGGGTCATGTGGGGATTTCGGAATCCCAGACCATAGACCCACTCCATCCGCTCCGATAGATTTTTGATCTCGAGAGTATTGGCTCCGATACCGTAGGGCATAAACACCAACCGACGCGACGCGGTGATACGGGTATCAAGCTGTCGAAGGCTCCCCGCCGCCGCATTGCGAGGGTTGGCAAACAGCGATTCACCGTTACGTGAGCGCTCCAGATTGATCTTCTCGAAATCCTCTTTGAAGATCACCACTTCGCCCCGAATCTCGATCCGTCCCGTATACTCAATACTCAGAGGAATCGACTGGATCGTTTTGGCGTTTTGGGTAACCTCTTCCCCCTCTACCCCGTCACCGCGGGTGATCGCTTGTACCAATGCACCGTTATCATAGATCAGATTCAAACTCGCTCCGTCAAACTTCGGCTCACAGTAAAAGCGGACATCCCCGTACCCTTTCGTGATGCGATTGACCCACGTCTCCAACTCCTCGCGGTTAAAGAGGTCTTCGAGGCTCCACATACGGCTCAAGTGCTGTGCTTTCTCAAACTTATCCTGAGGGACATCGCCTACCCGCTGTGTCGGAGAATCGGGAATTATTTCATTGGGATGTTCACTCTCATACACTACCACCTGATGATAGAGGATGTCGTACTCCTCGTCCGTCGTGATCGGATCGTCGAGGACATAGTAATGATACGAGTATTTTTGAAGTTGTTTTACGGCGTTTTGGTATTCGGTTTGGGTCATCTCTAATCTT
>DLUI01000022.1 GCA_002742695.1 Sulfuricurvum kujiense
TTCACATCGATATGTTGAGAAAGGATCTCAAGCTCACGAATCAGATAATCGATATAACGCTCTTTTTTATCCTCTTTAGAGGTAAAAACGACGTTACAGCCGCAAAAATAACAGGCATTTTTACAAAACGGCAAGTGAAAATAAAGGGATAATGGACGCGTCACGTCTTGCGAATGGAGCTTTGAGAGATAACTGTCGTAATCAAAACTCTCACTAAACTCTAACGCTGTCGGATAGCTCGTATAGCGTGGTCCCGGCTTCGAATATTTGGTAAATTTGTCAAAATCAAGCATATTTATTCCCTATCATCCCTGTGAATGTCGCGATTATGCCCCTTTTGGGTTGAATAACGGATAAAAAAGAAACATTATTCTATAATTGTGGGAAAATATCACAAAACATGAACGCTTTATTGTCGAGTTTTCTCGACATTGTGATAAAATCTTTAGACAATCACCCTATACAATAGAGGATGCAAACCAATGATAAAAGTTCTAGTCGTTGAAGACGACGAAGTAACCGCCATAAATTTGAAAATGTCATTAGAAAAGCAAGGGTATGACGTTATTTCAATAGCTGATAATGCCGTTACCGCCCGCAATAAAATCAAAATTTATAACCCCGATATTGCCCTTATCGACATCGGATTGCAAAAAACAATGGACGGCATCGAGTTGGCTCAATACATTCGAGATAAAAATCAACTCCCTTTTATCTATCTCACCGCACACTCCGATAACGATATGCTCTCCAAAGCCAAAAGAACCGAGCCTTATGGTTATATCGTTAAGCCTTTCGATCCGATCAATCTCCACACGACGATCCAAATGGCACTTTACCGCTTCAAAGAAGAGAAAAAACGGAACTCTAATATTGATGAACTCAAATCGGATCGTGAAGAGCTCGAAAAATTGGTCTATGCCAAAAAGCTCTCCGATAAACCTATTGTCGAGTTTGGCGAGGGGTATCGTCACGATACCGGTTTAGGGGAAACCTTTTACAAAAATCAAAAAATCAAACTCACCAAAAAAGAGAACGCTTTTATCCGCCTTCTTGTTGCCCAATTGGGAAGTGTCGTTGATTTCGAACAGGCTATTAATTATGTCTGGGAAACCAAAGGTGCCACCGATAATAGCGTTCGAACTCTCGTTTGGCGACTACGCTCCAAGCTCCCGACCGATGTGATTAAAAATGCTTCGGGTGTCGGATACTATTTAGAAGAGTAGTCATCCGACAAAACGCTTTTCAAATTCGAAGCAAAGCACTTCGTATGCTTCGACAAACTCAAATTCTTCTTCTTTTTCCATTGCAGCGCTTTCAATCACATAGGCGAGTCTAGAGAGTTCATCAAAACGAAAATTGGCACTAGAGCCTTTGATCGTATGGGCTATAAAAGCAATATTTTCATACTCTCTTTTTTCAATACTGTTTGAAAGCTCTCGAAGCGATTGCCCCATTTTTTGATGATAAATACCCAAAAGATAATCAATTTGATCTTTCTCAAGCATCAAGGCACTTTTGAGATGATCCATATCAATGTGGGGCCATTTTGACACAGATACACTACTCGGCTCCGCTTCGGGTAAAACACTCGCCTTCAAATAGCGTTCAAAAATCTGTTCAATCTCTTTAATGACGATCGGCTTTCCTAAAAAAGCGTCATAGCCGTTTTGAAGTGAGCGCTCACGTGCACCGTTGATCACATTCGCCGTTAATGCCACAATAGGAGTATGGAGGAGCTGATTCTCCTTTTCATAAGCTAACATATTTGCTGTCGCTTCATTTCCGTTCATTTGCGGCATCTGTTCATCCATAAAAACCATATCGAAATATTCCGACTGAAAGCAATCCAATGCTTCCGCACCGTTTGAAGCAATCGTGTATTTCAGACCATAGCGCTCCAAAATGATTTTGATAAGCTCCTGATTGGCAAGATTATCTTCTGCAACCAATACCTTCCCCTCAAATCCACCTCTTCCCCTAAATCCTGTTTTATGAGGCAAATTAGGTTGATTAACCCCTAAAACATCCTTCAAAGCTCTCTGCAGTTTTGTACAATAGATGGGAAAAGTTAGCGGCACGATCGTCTCAATCGTATCATAACGTTCATCCAGAAAATCAAGGATAGCGACTGAGGGGATTCGATTTTTTATGATCATTTCTCGTACCGTATCATCCAAAGAGCTCTCTAAGAAAATGAGAAGATTGCACGGTTCTTGAACATTCTTGATGATACGGACATCCAATCCGAAATGATCCCAATAACGCCGTAGAGATTCGAGTTTATAACTTTCACTCGGATCATACGCCAAAAGCCCGAATTCGATCCCCTCAAAAATTGAGACGTCAATTTTTGAGACTTCACAATCATTATTGACGATAACAGGAATTTTAAGGGTAAAAGTACTTCCCTCTCCTACCGTCGATTCCAGTTCAATATCTCCCCCCATGTGAAGCGCCAACTGCTTACAAATGGAAAGTCCAAGACCGGTCCCCTCATTGATTTTCATCGTCCCCTCTTGCGCTTGAGAGAAAGCATCAAAAATCCGCTCTTGATCCACCGAAGATATCCCTATTCCCTGATCTCGAACGGAGAGCGAAAGGATCCCTTCATCGCATCGTGCTTCGACATGAATAGCTCCCGCGTGATGGCTGAACTTGATCGCATTGCTTAAAAAATTCCCCACGATCTGCTTTATGCGCAGCGCATCGGCAACAATTTCATACGCAATGGTAGGATCGATAAAACTGGTCAGAGTAAGACTTTTAGAATTTGCACCCGGAACAAAAAGTTCCATTGTATGGGATATCTCATCATGGACGTTAAACGGCTGCGGATCAACGGTAAACTCGCCACTGCGAAGTTTAGAAAAATCGAGAATATCATTGATAATATGAAGAAGACTTTCTCCGCTGTTGCTGATAATATTGAGATATTGCTGATAACGGGGGTTGGTCGTCTCATCACGAAGCAGGGATACAAAGCCTAAAATAGCATTCAGCGGTGTCCGTATTTCATGGGACATATTGGAGAGAAAATACTCTTTTGCTTTAGAGGCATTGAGCGCTTCTTGCTCTTTTTGGTAAATTGTATCGGTGTAGAGTTTTAAAACACCGGCAAAATTTTGATCGAATAAATAGCTGATAGCAACAAAAATTTCCTGATTGTGTATCCCTAAGCGGTACGTTGCATTCAAGACGGAGCGTTTGAAATGGGTACAGAGGAGAAATAGCTCGTCGGCGCGAAGCTCTTTGTTTTTAAGGTACTCAATCAATTCAGCGATGACAGGGCAATCTCCAAGCGCCATATGCCCCGAAACGACCCCCATAAAATAATCAAATACATTTCCGGCATATAACTCTAAAAAAATATCTCTATCGATCTCGTGGCGACCTAAAATGGTGGCACACTGCTCTTCATTCACCCATTCATCTAAAATCAGCTCTTTTTCGGCAAATAAAATAGCTCTTGCTTCAAAAAGTGTTTTAAAAACAGTATTTTTCATATTTTCTCCGCA
>DLUI01000095.1 GCA_002742695.1 Sulfuricurvum kujiense
CCCCTTTTGCGAAGCGATTTTAAGTGTCCTCATCCCTCTTCAAGAACAAAATTTACTTTTTGATCCAGAGGGAAATCACTTTCCAGACTTAACCCCTGAACTTTTTTTACGATGGTGCGATCTGCTCAGTCTTAGAACACTCGCTTTTACCCTCGCTAAAAGTAACACCGAGGGGAAACTTCTTCGAACCAAACTCTCACCCGAGCTTTCCAATACCTATCAACCGATCGATTTGGAAATTTTGGGGAAATATCTTAGCGGGTACAGTGTCAACCTTGAAAACGAGATGGTCGATTTTCCGGTAACCAACTACAATCTCCATATCGGAATGACTTCGCTCATCACCAAAATACTCGAAGGAAAACTCTAATGCAAGAGATGCAACCCCTCAAAGTCAACAGTTACCTCTCAGTAGGAGAGATCACAAAGCTGCTCGAAAATGTCGAGTACATCTTGATGGCATCGCCTTCCATGATGGTCGATGAACTCCCGATCCATTTCACTATCATCCTCAACACTTCCGATGTTATACCTGATGAAGTGAAACCGCTGATTTTAGAAAAATTTTGCCGTGAGCTTAACATCACCGCCACTAGCCATGTGTTAAGCAACCGTGAACGGATCGCGTTTGCACTAACAACCCAAGAGTCCCCGATGCCTAAACATATCGTCGATGATGCCGAGGCGAACAGTATTCCGTGGACACTGCTACATATTATTGATTTTTTAGGAGATTCTACTGATTTTAAAGAGGCAAAAGACGGCCTCAGTGGGTGGAGTTATAGCTATAATTAAGTGGCTTCATCCTAAAATCATTATAGTAGATTTTCAAGGAAACCGATGGCACTTGTCCTCACCAATTTTTTAAAAGCAATCGAAGCGCTAGAGCGTTCACTCCAAGCGGATGCAGATGCTTCTATCCTCTCCCTCTCAAACGATATTCGCGAAAGTATCCGCGCAGGGGTGATCCAAAATTTCGAAGTATGCTATGAGCAATCATGGAAGATGATGAAACGGTGGATCGAAAACCATATCGGAAGTAGCTATGTGGATGGGGTAACGCGCCGTGAGCTGTTTCGTGTCGCCGCTGAAAATCGTCTCATAGCGGATGTCGAGCTGTGGATGGGGTTTCACTCCTCCCGAAACGAAACTTCTCATACCTACGATCAAGCGACCGCTAACGAAGTGTTTGCCGATGCCAAACCTTTTTTAGTCGAAGTCAAATCTCTTTTTGATGCTATCCAATCACGCAATGATTGATCTCGCTAGCGAAAACCTCGCCCTTCTTAAAAAACTTATTACCGAACATCTTAGCGAATGTGAAATCCGTGTATTCGGCTCACGTATCCACGGTACGGCAAAACCTTATTCCGACATCGACATCGCCATTAAATGTGACGAACCGATTGATCGGCATATCATGCGCGCGCTCAAAGAGGCATTACAGGAATCGACACTACCCATTCGTGTCGATGTATTGGACTGGTATGGTATTTCGGAGGAGTTTCGAGGTGTTATCGAAAATGGGTATGAGATTTTGTGATCTGCAAACCTCTTTATTTATCTACCTACTTAGTTTGTTAATAAAATACTATCCTCACCATAATAAGTATCTATAAACTTTTTCAACAAAACTTTCTCATTGGATGTTAAATCAAAGTTCTCTAATGCATACTCATGAATTACTTTATATATTGCATATTCCAGTAATGTATTTGAATCACTTGTTAAATTTTTTCTAGCCAAATCTGGAATTATATTATTGTCTTTTATATTTATGCGTTGCTCTAATACGCCAATAAAACTAGCTCTTTTAAGCTTATTTGGTCGTCCATTTATTTTTATATTTTTAATATATAACTCAGTATTAGTCATATAATTGTTATTATCAAAAAACATGACTGAGGAATAATCTTTATACAATAGACCAACGTTCTTAACTATAAATAGAGGTGTATAGAACTTTTTATCTATATTAGCTTTTTTTCGTACCTCATTTATAGAAATACCTGTATGAATCCCTTCAGATTCATTTTTTTTATTTTCAAAATATAGATATAGATCATAATCAGTTGATGAAACACCGCCATATCCTTCCTCAAAACTAAAGTTCTTATGAGAAAATAAATAAATATACTCTTTTATATCATCATTTAAACTATTAATAGCATCACTTTCATCAAGATAACTTGCATTTTTTAAGATATGATATTTTTTATTAGTGGAATATTCTAACAATGGTATCTTGCAATAGAGAAGGTTATTGTTTTGAACAATAATGTCTAACACTAACTCTTGTAGATTATCAAGTTTTATAATTTTGTCTCCATCAAAATATAATATTGCATAACTATCATCAAATTGAGACTCTATATTACTAACATAATAAACAGCCTTATGTAAATTTATTATTCCAAATAAATTTTTGGCATATTGATTTACATCAATAATAAATTCACTCTTTTTTATCTCTTTATTTTGTTCTATGCTATTATTGTTTATCTTAATTTCAAACTCTTCTATCAAAATATTATCAGTGATAAATTTAGACAATAATTTTTCGAAACCATCTTCTTTGAATCCCATTGCTTGAATGACAGAATCATATTGAAGTATGATTTGTGTCCCAGACTCTATCTCGTAATCTTCATTTTTTGTAAATGAGATATACTCGCTGTTTTGCTCTAAATCTATACTATATTTGTATTTCTCACCGTGATATTTTGTCACCACTTTTACATGAGATGAAAGCATAAAACAAGATAAAAATCCTATACCGAAATTTCCGATTGGATTGTAGCTGTGTTCATAGTTTAGAAAGTCTGTTGACTTATAGTAAGATTTTCCGACATTAAGAAAATACTTTTTAATGATATTTTCATTCATTCCCATGCCATTGTCTTTTACAATAATTTGGTTTTTATCTTTTAAAATATAGATCTCTATTGTAGGTTTATAATCACTTTGCAACTTCTCTTTTTTCACCATACAAGCATCTATAGAATTTTGAATCAATTCTCTTAGCCCTAACGACTTGCTACCATAAACAGATTCACCCATAAGTAGGTTCGTTACTGCTTTATAATCCATATTTAATTTTAAATCAGGAACGGTATAGCCGATAGGTTTAATGTTGTTTTGAACTTTTATATTTATATGTAACCTATATTTTTCTTGCATATCTGCCGTTTTTTCAACTGCAAGTTTTAATTCGTTTTCAATCCATTCGATATAGTTCAAAAGTTTTCTATGAACTTTAATCTCTTTAACTTCGCCATCAAGTCTAACTATTTTTAAATCATTTTTTTCAAATATCTTTTTTGTGTTGTCAATAGTGAAATTTTTCAACCACTCTTCATTACTATATTCGTTTAAGTCCATACTTTTATAAAGTTCAAGTGGTGTTCTCGTGGAATCAATGTCTAATATATCTGCTACTCGTAGAAGTATTGCTATAAATTGAGAATTATAAGAATACTCTCCTTTTAAGCTGTCTGTTTCTAAACTACTTACAAAGTTTTCACCTTCTGTATGACTTTGGCAAATTAAGCCTAAATCTTTGGCAAATGATATTGATGTATTTACTAATATAAAATATTCGCTATATCTGTTTACGACTAAATCATTAGCTATTTTTCCATGTTGAGTTCGGATTACTTCTTGGAGTGCTAATACTTCATTGGCAGAATTCTTTTTTATTTGTTCAAAACTTTGTTTATATAAATACTTAGAAGTGTTATCCTTAATCTTTGAAATCTCATTATCATCAAGTGACATTCCAATATCATGAAAAAGCCCTGCATAAATCATCAAAGCAAGTTCTAGTTGATTGAAATCATCAATATTAGCTTGTATCAACTCATACATGGTATTCATAATATTTATTGAATGATTAATGTCATGGTTTGTATAGTTTGGAAAGTTAATGGTAGTTTTTTTGTTTATTAGCGCTTCGATTAAATTTGATGTTTCTAAAACCTTTGAAGCGAATTGTTCATCTTTCTTTTTTAAAATTTTAAATAACTCAACATTCTCTATACTATTCATTTCAATTCCATAATATTATTTAATAAATTATATCTAAATACTTTCGATGTCGATTATTTTGAATTAAGATATATATTTTGATGAGTTTACTATTTGATAAAAGATGAAAAAAATTTTATAACTGACACATCGCTTCAATCTCTTCCACTCTCTTCGCAATCATCGCCGATAGATTCTCATAGCCGCTTTCAGTGACAAGGATATTATCTTCAATGCGGATACCGATGCCCCGATAGCGCTCATGGACAGACTCATCATCGGCGCGGAAGTACAGCCCCGGCTCGATAGTCATCACCATCCCCGCTTCAAAGGCTAACGATTCTCCCGCTTCGTCCACATACGGGCACGGATCATGAACATCCAACCCCATCCAGTGACCTATCCCATGCGGTGCATATTTTTTATGCTCTTTGGCTTCAATAAGAGCATTTCGTTCTCCAACCAATATTCCCAATTCGATTAAAGCGTCACAGAGTAACTCTTCACTGTAGCTTTGGAGCCAGTCCCGTTTCACATTAGGTTTAATCGCATCAATGACCCGCAATTGCACATCAAGAACTTTTTCGTACACTTCCTTCTGTGCCTCACTGAATTTTCCGTTGATCGGAAAGGTGCGGGTAATGTCACTGGCGTAGAGTTCCCACTCGCACGCCGCATCGATAAGGACTAAATCGCCCTCTCGAAGCTCATCACGGTTATCGACGTAATGGAGGGTATTGGCATTGTTCCCCCCTGCGACAATCGCTCCGTACGCTTCGCTCATCGCACCGCTGTTTAAAAAAACGTAACTCATTGCGGCTTGAAGTTGGTACTCCTTCATCCCTACACGACATTTTTGCATTGCGATGTGATGTGCTTCCGCCGTAATCGTGAGTGCTTTACGTATATGGGCGATCTCTAGCTCAGATTTAATCAACCGTAAGGTTCGAATCAGATGGGTAACATCACGAATGGAACGGATATGGCGTTTAACACCCCGCATGGATTGAAGTGCCTCTGCCGCCGTTTTGGCTTCGATCAGTCGCGGTGAGGCATTGTACAGATCTATGTAGAGATTGATATGCTCCCGTAAAAGTTCTTTGATCATCCCTGCGTATTCGGCACTCTCATGCACTTCATCGACGCTAAACCGCTTCAAAGCGCCATCAACGCCCAAACGTGCACCGTTCCAAAGGGCATGAATCTCATTATGCGCTTCAACAAATAAAATAGTTTTGGTGAATTCGTGAGTTTTGATCAGGACTAAAATAGAATTGTCTTCATTAAATCCGCAAAGATAATAAAAGTCACTGTTTTGACGGTAAGGGTACTCGGTATCGTTAGAGCGGGTTTTGGTAGGTGCAGAAGTGATTATCGCTACCCCCTCCTCCATAGAG
>DLUI01000120.1 GCA_002742695.1 Sulfuricurvum kujiense
GCATTTTGAACGCAGTCTGGAACTTGAAATAGAACGTAAAAATTATTCTGGGCAAGCCATGGCGCATCTCGAACTGGGTGATTTAGAAAAAGTGTATGATCAACAAAAAGCAATTGTCCACTATCAAACATCTCTAAAAATAGAGCGAGAATGTGGCAACCAAAAGTATATTGATATTCTTGAAAAAAAATTGCTTCAACTCAGTAAAAAATAACTCAATAGCCAAAGTGGCAAGCGCAGGGTTCGGGATCGATACGGTGGAAGATTTGGAACGGGCGAAGAAGATTTTCGGAGTGTAAAACTTCCCCCTCACTCTGAGCCCACGTGCCCTTTTGGTATATCGAAGGGTAAAAAGTTCATGGTTCGACAAGCTCACCACGAACGGAAAAAAGACTATATATTATTGACGTTCAAACACTTTTTCGTCTACCTCTTCGGGCATACCGCAAAGCCATGATTTAAAATCATCACCGCTCTTTTCCTCTTCGAGAGGGATCATTATCACCTCTACGGCACGATGTTGAAGCTCTAAGGGGATAGTGAGTGTTTTGGGCATATCACGATATACAGTTCTAACAGCGGTCATATCATGACTCCTTCTCAATCAATGTTAGTTTATTATACATCGGTTAGTCTGTAAATTATTTAAGTCAAAATTATTCGTGCTACACTGTTGCTACGCTCTGAGCGTACAATAATTGCATTGATTTATGCATTAAGGAGTAATTATGTCACTCATCGAAACCTTTACCGACTATGTTCTCAACCGCAAAAGTCTCAAAGAGTATGTGGAAGTTCGTAAAACAATCAACGAACGGGGCGAATTCAACGACGCAAAACTGATTCAAGCCGAAGAGAATCTGGAGCGGCTCAAAAAAGATGAGCCTGAAGTGTATGAGGGGATGTACGAAACATTAGCCAAAATTTATGCGCGTAATGCAGGGTTGTCGATCGAATACCCTATCGACTTTATCCGTCAAATCCTGAGAATGTATAAAAGCGCACTGACCCCAAAACAAGTCTATGAAGAGTACAAGCGAGTATTAGAACACTATCATCACGACGTTTAATGATTATACTCTTCTGCTTTTGATTTCGCTTTCTGAGCTGTGGATAAATCCCCTGAGTTTTTAAAAATTACGGAGGCTCGCAAGAGATAATCAGGGTCATTGTTCTCTTCGATATGGAGCATCCCTATCGCGTTCTCAAACTCTTTGCGATTGGCAAAGCACTCTGCTATCTCTATTTCATAGGCCTGCTTTGCGTGAGATTTTATACTGTAATAGAGCCCTCTGCTGACAATATCTTCCCGCATCACTTTAGCCTCAGCGTATTCAAAAGCGGCTTGGGTACAATTGCCTTCGTTCAGATAGGTTTTTATCGTTTGAATTTTTGTATGATAAAGCCCCTGCATCTCTTTCGTCTCTCTTTTCTCAAACTCTGAATAGACCAGCAACGCGGCTATAACCGTTATAGTAATCACACTAAACAGTATCAGAATAGGGAATTTAGACTTTTTAGGTGTTTGATTGTCGTCTATCATTTGTCCTCTCCTTTGAGTTGGAAAATGTAACAGATAGAATTATTGTAGCGTATATCTTTATAGAGAGAAGAAAATTTAAATAATGTAGCGATTAAAGAAGAAATCCCCGAAAATCGGGGAAGAAGATTTAGATATTGTCGCGGATACCGAGATCAGCAACCAATTTGTTGTAGCTTTCGCGGTTTGTACGTTTCAAATAACGCATCAAACGACGACGTTGACCAACCAATTTCAAAAGACCAAGACGTGATGAATGGTCTTTTTTGAAAATTTTCAAGTGCTCAGTAAGAGCAGCGATACGAGTTGAAAGAAGTGCGATTTGTACTTCACTTGAACCGGTATCACCTTCAGTTCTTTGGTATTGTTTGATAATTTGCGTTTTGTTCGCCGTATCTAAAGCCATAATAGCCTCCTGATGGGTAGTTAATTTACTTGAAAGACGATTCGTTCAAGCAGGGTCGGAATTATAGCGGAATTTTTTCTATTTTACGCAAATTTATCTAGCAGTAGCCTCTAATTATTTTTAGCTATAATAACCTTTTTAATACCGGAGGATGTTTTAGATGCTTATGACTAAAGCGAGTGAATACGCACTGTTGTCACTGATCGTTTTAGCCAAAGCGGGGCATCCTCTCGATGCGGATACCCTCTCTCGCGAACTCGATATTTCCAAAAGCTTTTTGGCAAAAATCCTCCAATCTCTTGCACGTCAAGGGATTCTCAACTCCTACAAAGGGGTTAACGGAGGATTTGAACTTGCCCGTCACAGCCGCGATATTACCGTATTGGAAGTGATGGAAGCGGCAGAGGGGAAAAGTCCTGCGGTATTTAGCTGTTCCCCTTCCCAAGAAGATTGCCCCTCAAACAAAGCGATGAGTTGCGGTTTGTGGCCGTTTCTGAACCGATTGCAAGGGAAAGTGGACGCTTTTTTAGGTATCCTGACCCTCGAAGCTATATTAGAAGAGTAATGTTTGGCAAAAGCAAAGAATAGAACACCCGACGTAAAAACGGTATTATCGGCACTTTTCGCCTCACGCGACCTTAGTGTCGTCTTTTTCGTTATGGCTATTTTGGCGATTATCATCGTCCCCCTCCCAAGCGGAATGCTCGATTTTCTCCTTGCAGTCGTTATCGCACTGTCGGTTCTTATACTCTTGATCTCTCTTTATATCCCTAAACCGACCGATTTAACCACCTTTCCGACCCTTTTGCTCGTTATTACCCTCTTTCGACTGGCTCTTAATATCGCAACGACCCGTATGATTTTGAGTCACGGTCACGAGGGACCCGAAGCGGTCAGTGATATCGTTACCAGTTTCGGAAACTTTGTCGTCGGCGGTAATATGGTCATCGGGGTGATCGTTTTTACTATCTTGGTCTTAATCAACTTTATGGTTATCACCAAAGGTTCAGGCCGCGTCGCCGAAGTTGCAGCGCGCTTCACCCTCGATGCGATGCCCGGTAAACAGATGGCGATTGATGCCGATCTTAACAGCGGTCTTATCGAAGAGTCCGAAGCCAAACGACGCCGTGCGGAGATTTTGCAAGATGCCAATTTCTACGGAGCCATGGACGGATCGAGCAAATTTATCAAAGGGGATGCGGTCGCAGGGATCATCATTACCCTCATCAACATCATCGGCGGGTTTTTGATCGGAATCTTCCAATTCGATCTCGATGTAGGGGCGAGTGCGCAAACCTATACCATCCTCACGATCGGAGACGGTCTCGTATCCCAAGTACCGGCGCTGATCATCTCTACCGCAACGGGTATTATGATCACTCGCGGTTCCAGCGATACGGGCGGAAACTTCGCCGAGGGCAGTATCAACCAGCTGATGGGGAATGCCCGCGTTATGATCATCGTCGGGTTCATTATGCTCCTTTTCGCTGCGGTTCCGGGATTACCGACCTTCTCGTTGGGGTTTGTAGGGCTTATTTTTGCCGGATTGGGATACGCTCTGTATAAATACGAAAAAGGGGATCTCGTCCTCACCTCCGCACCGCTCATCAACAAAGCCGGCGCTCCTGCTGCCGGAGCTTCAGGAACGTCAGAAGGGGGTGCCTCATCCGCACCGCGTAAAAAATCAAACGAAGAGATCGCAAAAGAGGAAGAAGCGGCTCTCGAAGATATTCTCAAAATTGAGATGCTGGAACTCACCCTCGGGTATCAGCTTATCCGTTTGGCCGACAGTGCGCAGGGGGGAGATTTGTTAGAGCGTATCCGTTCCATGCGGCGCAAAATCGCTTCCGATTTCGGCTTTTTGATGCCGCAGGTACGTATCCGTGATAATCTTCACCTCAAACCGACCCAATACGAAATCCTTCTCAAAGGGGTCAATATCGGTGACGGTCTTATTCAGCCCGATCGCTATCTCGCGATGGACAGCGGTATGGCAATGGGAGAAATAGAAGGAGAACCGACGAAAGAGCCGGCATTCGGGCTCGATGCTCTGTGGATCGTGCCGGAACTCAAAGAAGATGCTATTATCAACGGCTATACCGTCGTCGATCCGGCTACTGTCATCTCAACCCATATGAGTGAACTCATCAAACGCCACGCCGAAGAGCTCCTCACCCGTCAAGAGACCCAAGCACTTATCGAGAAAATCAAAAACGACTATCCTGTTGTGGTGGATGATCTTCTTAAAGTGGCTAATATCGGTCTTATCCAACGTGTTTTCAAAGCCCTCTTACACGAGCGTGTCCCTCTTAAAGATATGATCACGATTCTCGAAACGATGGCCGATGTCGCCGAATACACCAAAAGCGTCGATATTATCACCGAACACGTCCGTGCAAAACTCTCCCGTATTATTACCCAATCGTACACCAGCCCTGATGGGGTCATCAAACTCCTTACGTTTGATACGATGAGCGAGCAGATGATGCTGGAGAAATCGCAAGAGCGTGACGGCACGCGCCAGCTGCTGCTCAATGTCGGTGAGATCAACGGACTTATCCAAGCAACGAGCCTCAAAGCAACCGAGCTTCTCCAAAAAGGGATCTCCCCTATCATCGTTATCGTCGATCCGAAACTCCGCCGCCCGTTGGCTGAGATTTATGAACGCTTCAGCCTCGACATCGTCACCCTCTCCCACGCCGAAATCGATTCGAATGCGAAATTCGAAGTACTCGGTTCCATCACATTAGATACTAAATAGGATATTCATGACCACAACGTTTTACCACCTCTCCCACATCGATCTCGACGGTTACAGCTGCCAACTCGTCATGGCACAAACGCCCCACACCATGTTCAGCTACAACGCCAACTACGGTGCCGAAGTAATGGATCGCCTCGAAGAGATTATCGATACGATCAAAAAAAGCAAACAAACGGCTACTATCCTTATCACTGACCTAAACCTCTATCCCGATGAGGCACGATGGCTCAACAACGAAGTCAACCGCCTCAATGAGGGCGGATGGGAGATCACTATCACCCTCCTCGATCACCACGGAAGCGGTAAAGATACGGCGGCACAATACCCGTGGTATTTCCTCGATACCGAACGATGCGCCACTAAAATCGTCTATGAATACGCTATGGAGCATTACGGCTTGAGCGGGGGAGGATGGTTAGAGGCGTTTGTCAAAGTGGTCAATGCCGTCGATCTCTGGCACCAAGATGAAGAGGACGATTTCGAATACGGAAAAGTGTGTATGCGTCTCATCTCCGACGCTAAAGAGCTTAGCCGCGTCATGTTTGCCGATGAAGATCGCGCCTACAAACTCGCAATGCTCGAAGAGGCGGCAACGATGCGATTTCTCCCCGAAGCTAACATCGTCTTGGATGAATCACTCCATAAAATGAAAAAAATGTTCTTTAAAGACGAGGTTGACAATACTCTCGATAATCTTTCAACCAAATACATTGTAGCACTGCTGGGAACCAAACGCTCGACTATGACGATCTATTACAAAGGGTGGAGAGGATTTTTGAGCTACGGACTCGGAAATACGTCGATTATCGGGAACGGATTTCTCACCGCATTTCCTGATTTTGATTTTATCGTCGATGTCAGTACACGCGGAACGATGAGTCTGCGCGGCCATGACAAAGTCGATGTAGCGATGATGTCAGGAGAATGGGCCAACGGCGGAGGTCATCCGAACGCGGCAGGTGGACGAATCCAAGGGTTTAAAGAGCAATTCCGCTACGATAAAGTGAAACGCCAAATCGAAGATATGCTCTCCAATAAAGAGGCGATGCCCGGTAAACTCCCCCACAAAATAGAGGGATAATGCTTTTTAATTCCTACGCTTTTATTTTTGCCTTTTTACCGATTATATTGATTGGCTATTTTTGGTTTTTACGACAGCGTTTGATACTTGGCTCTAAGATATGGTTAGTAGGCGGCAGTTTATTCTTTTACGGATATTGGAGCGTCGTTTACGTTCCTCTATTATTAGGAAGTATTCTCGTTAATTTTTTTGTAGGCTCGGCACTATCGGAGAGAGAAAGCAAATGGGATCATACTACTAAAAAAGATTTTGTTAATCGTATTTCAAAAAAACAGCTTCTCATTTTCGGAATAATTTTTAATATCGCATTACTGGCGTATTTTAAATATACCGATTTTTTCTTAGAAAATTTCAATGGTATTTTTGCTGCGAATATTCCGCTCCCCCATATTGTTTTACCCCTCGGAATCAGTTTTTTTACCTTTACACAGATAGCATTTTTGGTAGATGCGTATAAAAACGACGTCAAAGAATATGACTTGCTACATTACATGCTCTTCGTCACCTATTTTCCTCACCTTTTAGCCGGTCCAATTTTACATCATAAAGAGATGATGCCTCAATTTGCCAATAAATGGAATTTTGCCATTCGTTGGCGAAATATAGCTATTGGATTATTTTTATTTTCGATAGGATTGTTTAAAAAAGTAGTCATTGCCGATACGTTTGCTACATGGGCAAATAGTGGATTTGATACGTCAAAAATTCTCAGTTTTTTTGAAGCATGGGTAACAAGCCTGAGCTACACATTTCAGTTGTACTTCGATTTTAGCGGATATGTCGACATGGCGATCGGCATGAGCTTAATGTTCAATATCCGGCTTCCGATCAATTTCAATTCCCCTTACAAAGCCAGAGACATTCAAGATTTTTGGAGGCGTTGGCACATCACACTTTCGCGCTTTTTAAGAGATTATATCTATATTCCATTGGGTGGAAATAAAGTTTCACGATTCCGAAATTATCTAAATTTATTTATGGTCTTTTTTATCGGTGGATTGTGGCACGGAGCTTCGTGGATGTTTGTCATTTGGGGGACATTACACGGGATTGCTATTGTTATCCATCGTATTTGGAAAGATTTGGGATTTCATATGTGGGGATGGCTCGCATGGCTTATTACCTTCAATTTCGTTAATATCGCGTGGGTATTTTTCAGAGCTGAAAACTGGTATATGGCTAAAAAAGTTTTAACTGGAATGGCAGGGTTAAGTGGAATCATACTACCGAGTGCTGCTGCGAATAAATTAGCGTTTTTGGGATCATATGGGATCGAATTTGGTGGATGGTTAAATAGTTCAGGAATGAAAGGAACACTAGATCTTGTATATTTAATATTTTTTATCTTTTTTGTATTTTCTTTCAATAATTCAAATTATTTTTCTTCAACTTTTAAAACAGGTAAATTATATCAAATCATTACCCCCTTGATGTTATTTACAGGAATTGTAATGCTTGCACGTTACAGTGAATTTTTATATTTTAGGTTCTGAAAATAATGAAAAATAAATCTTTCTTAATTAATACTTTTTACATATTATTGGTTCTATTTTCGTTACAGATTACATTCAATTATTTCTTTGATAGTTACGGTTTTTTTCGAGATAACAGAAATATTATATTTGCTGCTAGAGCAGTTGCTTCTGGAGAAAAAATAGCTGGGCTTGAAAACTATGATGAACGAATTTTTCAAAAAAAAGTATTTGAAAATTTTACAGAAAAACCTCAATGTATTGTAATTGGTTCTTCAAGAAGCATGATGATCGAATCTAAAATGATTCAACATAACGGTAAATTTTTTAATCATTCAGTTTCAGGTGCAAGTTTAGAGGATTATATTTCAATCACTGGTTTGTATGCTAAAGACAATACTTTACCAACAAAAATTATTTTTGGCATTGATCCTTGGACTTTTAATAAGAACAACGATACAAAAAATTGGCAAAGTCTGAATGATTCTTATTCATATATGATGACTAATATTACTAAAAAAAATACTCAATTAATATTACCAAAAAAACAAAATAAATATTTACAATTAATAAATTATGAAAATACAAAAAACAATTTTTTAAACTTTAAACACGAAAGTAACCTAAAAATTATAAAGAATGAAAGTATTGATAAAATGATAAAAAGATCGGATGGTTCAATAGTTTATCCCTTCGATATTAGATATCAAAAGGATATATTCACATTAATGGCTGCAAAATCCTATATTTCGGGTCCCGTATATTGTATTGAAAAGTTTGATAAGTTATCAAATATAAAATTATTTGAACAATTAATGAGTTATTTAAAGAGTAAAAACGTTGAAATCATGTTCTTTTTACCGCCATATCATCCACTTGTATACCAATATTTATCGAGTAATAAAAAATATAAAAATGTTCTTTATACCGAAAAGTATTTAAGAGAATACTCACAAAAAAATAACATTAAAATTTTTGGATCATACAATCCAAATAAGTATAACCTTAATTCTACCGATTTTACAGATGGGATGCACGGTAAGTCAACAGTAGTTACTCATATATTAAAAGTCAATAAATAATACTGGTATAATTATAAAAGCCTAAGAGATACATCTTCCTATGCAAGTTATAATCCTCGAAATTCAAAAATAATGTTTACTAAAAAATTTACTATTAAGACACTACTTTCATGATTCAAATCAATAACCTCACCAAAAGCTACGGCACACGGGTTCTTTTTGAGAACCTCTCCCTCAAACTGAACGCCGGAAACAAAGTCGGATTCGTAGGACGCAACGGAACGGGGAAATCAACCCTTTTTAAAATCATCTTGGACGAAGAGCCTTACGATTCGGGAGAGATTATCATCCCGAAAAACTATCGGATAGGTACGCTCCGTCAGCACCTCCACTTCACCCATAAAACGGTACGCGAAGAGTGTGCCTCTGTTCTCACGGGGGACATGGAGCATGAAGTGTATCGCGTCGAGAAAATCCTTTTCGGTCTGGGATTTACGCAGGACGATTTGGAAAAAGATCCCCTCAGTTTTTCAGGGGGGTATCAAATCCGACTCAACCTCGTCAAACTCCTCGTCACCGAGCCCAATCTCCTGCTCCTCGATGAGCCAACCAACTACCTCGATATCGTCTCTCTCCGCTGGCTGGCGTCGTTTATCAGAGCGTTCGAGGGGGAAGTGATCCTCATCACCCATGATCGTGATTTTATGGATTCGGTCACTACCCATACGATGGGATTACGTCGTCGAGGTATCTCTATTATCAAAGGCAATAGCCATAAATATTATGAGATGATGGAGAGTGAAGATGAACTTTACCTCAAAACTAAAATAAATCATGACAAAAAGCGTGCCGAGTTAGAGGATTTTGTTGCCCGTAATAAAGCCCGCGCTTCCACCGCAACCCTCGCCCAATCGAAACAAAAAGAGCTGGATAAAATGGGGATCATGGAGTCGCTAGAGGGGGAAAGGGATTTAAGTTTTTCCTTCTCCTACCGCCCTACCCCTTCCAAAATCACGATGGAAGTCAAAAATCTATCGTTTGGCTATCGTCCCGATGAACCGCTCTTTGAAAAGCTCTCTTTTGTTTTAGAAAAAAACAAATGCCTTGCCATCATCGGGAAAAACGGTAAAGGAAAATCAACCCTCCTGAACACTCTCGCAGGGTTATTAACGCCCGAGGGTGAAATACTGACTCACCCCGCCACCGCTATTGCCCATTTCGGCCAAACGAACATCGACCGTCTTGATAAAAACCGCACCATTAGCGAAGAGATACAAAGTGCCGACAATACACTTCAAAATGTTCGTATTCGAGGCATTTGCGGAACAATGATGTTCAGCGGCGACGATGCCGATAAAAAAATCTCTATCCTCTCAGGGGGAGAGCGCAGCCGCGTTATGTTGGGGAAGATTATCGCGACCCCTGCCAACCTCCTCTTCCTCGATGAGCCGACCAACCACCTCGATATGCAATCCATCGATTCATTGTGTGATGCCGTAAAACGGTTCGAGGGTTCTGTCGTCATCGTCACCCACTCTGAAATGCTATTGCGTGAGTTAGCCGATCAGCTCATCATCTTCCGAGAGGGGGGAGCAGAATTTTTTGATGGAAACTACGATGACTTTTTGGAGAAAATCGGATGGGACGAAGATATATCCGACGCCCCGAAACCTCCCAAAGTGACCCAAAATAGTAATAAAAAAGAGCAAAAACAGCAGCGTGCCGAACTAATCCAAGAGCGTTCCCGCCTCCTCAACCCTCTCAAAAAAGAGATCGATTACTGCGAGAATACCATTATGACTCTGGAAGATAAAGTGAAAACGGCGCATGAGCAGCTCATCGTCTACTCCAACCAAGGGGAAAGCGGCAAACTGATGGAGGTATCAAAACAAGTTGCAAGCGATGAGAAGATGATCGAAGAGCTGTTTGAGAGGCTCGAAATCGCTACGAATGAATTTGAGCGAATCACCCAAGAGACCGATGAAAAACTCGAAACCCTCTAAAGTCCGCCTCGACAAACTCCTCGGTTCACTGGGGTATTGCGTGCGCAAAGAGGTTGCCGTTCTTTTACGCGATGGTGTCATTACCCATATCGACAATCTCTCCCTCAAAAGCGATACCAAAGTCTCTCATGAGGAAATTCTGTATGAGGGCGAACCGCTTGATCCGCCTACGGGAATCGTGATTTTAATGAATAAACCGCTCGGGCTTGTCTGTTCGCATGATGATGGCGAGGGGAGACTTGTTTACGATCTCCTCCCGCCGCGATGGAGAATGCGCGATCCAAAAATCTCCACTATCGGGCGGCTTGATAAAGAGACGAGCGGACTGCTCCTCCTTAGCGATGATGGAGCGTTACTCCACCGCCTCACCTCCCCCAAACACAAAGTACCCAAAGTATATGAAGCGACACTTGATCGGCCTCTACAAGGAGATGAAGCAGAAATATTCGCTTCGGGAACGTTGATGCTGAACGGCGAAAAAAACCCTTGTCTACCTGCGAAGCTCACCATCATAGATGAGTCCCACGTGACGCTGGAGATTACCGAAGGACGTTATCATCAGGTACGGCGGATGTTTGCGGCGGTGGGGAATCATGTTATGGCATTGCACCGCTCGTCGTTTGGGGATTTGACGCTTGGGGATTTAAAAGAGGGGGAGTATCGGTTACTTGACCTAGAGGAAATGACAAACTAATCCGTCATTCCCGACTTGATCGAGAATCTAGCTTTTTTAAATAATTCATGGTATATCTTTTATACATATATCCACAAATCTATTTCCATAGTTTGTAAATTTCAATACATAATCTGTCCTACTTTTAAATTCAAATTTATCTGAGCCTGATATATGAAGACCATTTTTACTCAAAAAACTTTCTTCAACTTCTTGTGTTCTTGTTTCGATAACTTCCATTATTCTTAACCTTTGCAAATTATCGTAATATGTATTGGAGTTTTCTTGTGAAATATTAATTTCACTACAAATTTGATTAAACTTATTTCTCAGCAACACAGGTTGTGCCATAGATTTTGTTATATGCAAAAATTTACATATAATGGGATATGACTCTTTATTGGAAAGTAATTGTAAAAGTTTTGCTTCTTCTACTGTCAATTGTTTAATTACTTCAACATACGATGGATGTGTCTTGTCAGTTGTGTTTTTATTTAATGCATTAGCAAGAAGATTTGCATACATTTCTCGTAACTCTTCTTTGTGTCCAGCAAATTTTAATGCTTCTAACGCTGGTCCTGCAACAGTTGGATCTGGTGCACAGATATTTTCTATTGGAACATCTTTTAATTTTTGTACAACATCTTTTTCAAAAAAATCTTTAAATTTTTCTGCTCCCCAAATTACTCCACTAATTGGAAGTAAAGCAACATTAATAGCTTTAGCAACTGTTTCTAAAGATTTTCCAAGTTCTTTAACTGCAGGTTTTAATCCATCTTCGTAAACTGGAACAGCTTTAAATAATTCAGTCGTCGCATTAATCAAATCAGCTGTGTTGGAATTCCTATTATTTTTTTCTATATCATCCACGTTTTTTATTCCAATCTAAATCTTAAATTTTTAATTCAATGAAACGCATAAGAATAAACGAAAAATACTAATAAAAAGATTTCCAATCTACTCTAAAGAGTACGCAATGATTACCCATGCGCCTTTAATCCATCCGCAATCATCTTCCTCTTTTGACAAAAAAAGTATAGAGGGATATAATTGAGAAAAATTAAAAAGGAGTTTAGGATGCAGTACACCAAACAAACCATTCTCAGCTACCTTTCGACACATATACAAGAATTTAAAACCAAGTACGGTGTACAACAAATCGGGCTTTTTGGTAGCTATGCTAGAGACGAAGCGAGCGATGAGAGCGATATCGATCTCTATGTCCACCTCGAAAAAAACACATTCGATGCCCTCAGCGGACTATGGGTTCAAATCGAAGCTGATCTGCGCAAAAAAGTAGATTTGATCGCATCTCATACCCACATGAGACCGGGATTAAAAAGTACTATCGAAAATGAAGTGATTTATGGATAAAAAGAATGCACAAGAGCTATTGGAGTTCGTCGCGGAGAGTATCGAAATCATTAAAAAGCGAATGGTTCCGATAAAAAGTATCGATGACTTTTTAGATACCGAAGAAGGTCAAGAAAAACTCGATTCCATCTTGATGCGCATCCAATCTATCGGAGAAGCAACAAAAAACCTTAATAAAAGATACAACGTGCTTCTTGAAAATTACAAAGATGCCGCCTACTGGAGTCAAATCATCAAAACGAGAGAGGTGATTTCACATCACTATATCGATATAAATGCCGAAATCGTTTTCGACATCGCGACACATAAATTAGATGATTTGTACTCGGTTGTAAATACTATCCTCGAAAAAGAATTCTCAGGTAATTAAAAAGTTTAGCAATCAATACTAAATAATTTCCCTCATTCTCCTGAGGCTATCCCTCTTTATAGCTCCCAAGCCCTCTAACAGAACCTTATTTAAAGAGAAAGCTTTATTGGGTGTAATTTCCGTATCGATCAAAAAAATTTTGTGCCGTTTTCTTCAATGCATCTCTTCAAGACTTTTACACGTAACCACTCTATAACTTTGTGATATAATTAAAAACAATTAAAATAACTAATTTGCACGTTGATTATTAATCCAAAGGGGAGTAGATGCTCAGAATGTCACATAGTGCTCTACTTATCTTTCTCTTACTGATCACAAGTGTAAACTTGTTTGCCGCAGATCGTCCAAGTGAGAAAAAAGCGACAACTCTAGTTGAAATGGAACAGATTGTAGCCAAAGCAGCGCAACGCGTTTCAAAGTGGGACGGTCCCACATCCGGACCCGTCGGACGCAGAGGGGTGAATGTTGCGGTGGTGTGCGAGGACTTGCGTAACGGCGGCGTTTTGGGTGTCGCAAGAGGCTTAGACGAAGCGGCGAAGGTATTAGGATGGCGCATCAAAACACTGGATGCACACGGCACTGTAAATGGCCGTAATAAGGCTCTTGATTCGGCATTGGACATGAAGCCGGATGGGGTAATTTTACTCGGAAGCGATGCCCATACTCTTGAACACCGCCTCTCACACTTTAAAAAAGAGGGGATTCCTGTAGTGGGGTGGCATATAGGACCGATCGCGGGAAAACTCTCTTCAGGAAGCGTAGCGATGAACGTCTCTACCGATCCTTTAAAAGTAGCACAGGTCACTGCGATGAAAGCCATCGTCGAGAGTAAAGCTCACGCGGGGGTAGTCATATTCACCGATAGTACCTTCGAAATCGCGATGAGCAAGGCAAATGCCATGGCGCAAATTATCCGTGAATGCCAAAAGTGTACCCTGCTCGAAATACGCCGTGTACCGATCTCGCAAAGTGCCCAGCTCATGCCAAAAATAACCCGCGATCTAATGGCACGCTATGGGTCGCGCTGGACACATGCCCTCGCGATTAATGATATTTATTTCGACTATGCGGCTCCCGAATTTACCAAAACGGGGCGAGATATCCACCTTTTCTCTGCTGGAGACGGGAGTCCGGCAGCTTTTATGCGGATACAAGCCGGAACATTTCAATACGGAACGGTAGCTGAACCGTTGAACTTGCAAGGGTGGCAGTTGATGGATGAACTCAACAGAGCACTATCAGCTCAAAGTGTCAGCGGCTATATCACCCCCGTACATCTTGTGACTCCTGAAAACATCGCTTATGACGGCGGAAAATGGATGAAATTCGATCCCGACAATGGTTATCAAAAAATATACCGTCGTATCTGGAAACGTTAAGAGGAGCGGTTGTGGTATTTTTTAAACTTTTAACCTCATGGTTACCGCACACACTGCGACAGCAGTTCCTACTGGCGATATCGGCATTAATAGTGCTGATACTGGGTGGGGGAATCATGGCGGTCTATACCTTGAATACTTCTGCAGCAACCATTCATACATTAGCAGAACATCGTCTGGTTCAGATGCAAAAGGCTCAAGAGCTTGTTCAGCTGACGCTTTTGATCGAGCGTAAATCCTACCAATTAGCACAGGCTGAATCACGAGAGCAGCTGCACGATAATTACGGAGAAATTTTGGGGCATTTGAGCACGTTCGATGACGTTGTCGATCAGCTTGCCTCCGAGTCAGAAGGGAATACATTACTGGAACTCCATCACTCCAGCCAGTTGTTCCGTAATACGACCAATATTGCGGCACAGCTTCGAGAAAAAGAGTTGCAAGCCGATCGGAACTACCCGAATGCACTCCAGTCGGAACGAGGATATCTTCAAGAATTGCACAACCAAGCAGAGGAGCTAATGACCGCAACACAGCTACAATCAGAGCAATTCACCCGATACTACCGAGAATCGGTGCAACAACTCAATGAACTGACCCAGCGTAATGTGCAATGGGTAACATTACTGCTGGTAGGAAGCCTCGTAATTGCAGGGATAGTGGCACGATGGTTTTTAGGAGTGCATGTACTGGGTCGTTTACAGCAGGTAAGCCGTGATCTACGCCTAGACTCAACGGGTACATCGGCAAACAAAGAGCCACAGACTCACCAAGGCGATACCCTACGCCACGATGAAATCGACGAAATGGCTCATGCGCTTAAACTCTTTTGGGAAGACCGCCGACAGTTAGGAGAACGTACCGTGGAACTGATTCAGGCACGTGATGCAGCCGAGAGTGCCAACAAAGCCAAAAGTCTGTTCTTGTCCAATATGAGTCATGAATTACGTACACCCCTTAACGCGATCCTCGGATTATCCAAAACGCTCCATCAAGACCCACTCTTGAGTGACACCCAACGTCGAAATATCGACATCATTAATTTCAGCGGCGAATATCTACTAACCCTCATCAACGACATTCTGGATATTGCCAAAATTGAATCCGGTAAACTGCAACTGCAAATTGCCCCCTTTGACCTCGGTGCTATGGTACGCGATATTCAAGAGATAATGGGTATGCGCGCCGAACAAAAAGGGCTTCTGCTGCAATTCATTCAATCTTCCGAATTCCCACGCTACATCAAAGGCGACGAAGCCCGCCTTCGCCAAATTCTTATCAATCTGATCGGTAATGCCGTCAAATTTACTGAAAAGGGGGGGGTAACGGTCCGTCTAAGCCTCCAACCCACTATTCGCAACCATCTCTTGATCGAGATCCAAGACACCGGTCCCGGGATCAATCCAGAAGATCAAAAGCATATCTTCCTCCCCTTCGTCCAATTAGCCAAAGACTCAGTCAAAGGGAGAACCGGCTTCGGCCTCTCCATCGCCCGTCAACTTGCCCAACTGATGGGGGGCAATATTGTTCTCATAAGTGAACCTCTTATGGGGTCATTATTCCAAATCGACCTTCCATTGCTATTAGCCAACGAGGATGAAGTACACCATCATCATCATCATCAAAAGATGAGCGAAGAACGGACACAATCGCTCAGAGAGAGCGAAGAAGAAATCACATCCGCACTGCTCGAATCAACAAAGGGTCAATATTCGCTTCGGAAACTTTAAAGCTTCTCCCCCCGTAACCTCAACGCATTCGTAATCACCGAGACTGAACTGAAACTCATCGCCGCAGCGGCGATCATCGGCGAGAGGAGTATCCCGAAATAGGGATAGAGTATCCCCGCCGCGATCGGCACCCCTAAGCTGTTATAGACAAAGGCGAAAAAGAGATTTTGGCGGATGTTGCGCATCGTAAATCGGCTGAGACGGCGGGAGCGGACGATCCCCCGCAGATCACCCTGCACCAGAGTGACCCCCGCACTCTCCATCGCCACATCGGTTCCGCTCCCCATCGCGATCCCCACATGCGCCTGAGCAAGTGCGGGTGCATCGTTGATCCCGTCCCCCGCCATCGCGACGATATGCCCCTCCGCTTGGAGCTGTTTTATTACGTCAGCTTTCTGCTGAGGAAGCACCTCCGCCTCCACCCGATCGATCCCTAGTATCGCTCCGACAGCTCTAGCGGTGATGCGGCTGTCCCCGCTGAGCATGACGACGGTGATCCCCTCTTCGTGCAGGTCGCGGATCGCTTGAGCGGTGGTTGCTTTGATCGGGTCGGCGACCCCGAGGATACCCGCTATGGCTCCATCGACGGAAAGGAACATCACGCTCATCCCCTCGCGGCGCAGAGCATCTGCTCTCGCAGAGAGTCCTGATGCATCCATCCCCAGCTCTTCCACAAGTCTGATATTTCCGAGGGCAACGTTCCGTCCCTCGATCACCCCGGTGACCCCTTTGCCGCTTAGGGAAGCAAACTGAGCCGTTTCGCTCAAGGCTATCCCCCTCTCTTGTGCGCCGTTCACGACCGCGCGTGCCAGAGGATGTTCACTCCCTCTATCCAGCGAGGCGGCGAATCGGATAACGTCACTCTCCGCCCACCCCTCTATGGCAATGACCGTCGCAAGTTTGGGTTTACCCTCGGTGAGAGTCCCCGTCTTGTCCACGACGAGGGTATCGACCTTCTCCATCATCTCCAGCGCCTCGGCATTTTTGATGAGGACACCCATCGTCGCCCCCTTCCCCGTCCCCACCATGATCGATATCGGTGTAGCCAGCCCCAGAGCGCACGGACAGGCGATGATCAGCACCGCGACAGCATTGACCAGAGCATACCCCAGCGAGGGTTCGGGGCCGAAAAAATACCAGAAGATAAAGGTCACAACAGAAATCGCAATAACCGCAGGGACAAAATACCCCGATACACGATCAGCCGTTTTTTGGATCGGGGCGCGGCTTCTCTGCGCCTGCGATACCATAGAGACGATTTGGGAAAGGAGCGTATCGGCTCCGACTCTCTGCGCCTCCATCACAAGACCTCCGGTGGTGTTGATCGTCGCACCGATCAGGCGGTCGCCCGTTTTTTTGGAGAGGGGGATCGGCTCGCCGCTCACCATCGACTCATCCACGTGGCTCTCCCCCAGGGTCACGATACCGTCTGCAGGAATCTTCTCACCTGGTCGGATACGGAGGCGATCACCGATCTCTATCGCGTCGATGGAGACCTCCTCTTCGCTCCCATCGGGATTAATACGGTGCGCGCTCTTCGGCGAGAGTCCGAGCAAAAGACGGATCGCATCGTTGGTTCGGCTGCGGGCGCGCAGCTCCAGCACCTGCCCGAGCAATACCAATGCGGTGATAACCGAAGCGGCTTCGAAATAGACGGGGATAACCCCGTGCATGGAGAGATTTTCGGGAAAAAGTGAGGGGAAAAGGACGGCAACCGCACTGTAGATCCATGCGCTCCCCGTCCCCAGCGCGATAAGGGTGAACATATTGAGGCTTCGGTTTTGGATCGACTCCCACGCGCGCACATAAAAAATCGATCCACTCCACCACACGACGGGGATGGAGAGGAGCATCTCGACCCATTGAGCCGTTTTGGGGGTGATGATTGCGGAAAAGGTATGCGGCAGGAACATCGAACCCATCGCACTGATGAACACAACGGAGGCGAAGATCGTGCTGATCCAGAAACGGCGCATCATCGCATCAACTTCGGAGGTATCTTCCTCTATCTGTATCGATTTAGGTTCCAGTGCCATCCCGCATTTCGGACAGATCCCCGGCCCTTTTTGCTCCACTTCGGGATGCATCGGACAGGTGTAGATGCGAGAATCGAGCGCACAGCTGCCGGTGGGACACGATACGTTTACGGATTCGGAGGGGAGGTAGTGTTCGGGGTGTTCTTCAAATGTGTGCTGACAGTGTGCGGAGCAAAAGAAGAAATGTTGAGATTTATAATCGCTTCGGTAGGGGGTGGAGGGAGAGACCTCCATCCCGCAGACAACATCTTTTTCCATCTATGCCTCCTTCATTTGAATGATGAGCGGATAAAGAGATTGTAGCACTTTTAGCGCAGAAAAAAATATGCCCTTTTTTAGAAGATTACTATCTTAAGAAGCTCTCAGTGTTGTCTG
>DLUI01000113.1 GCA_002742695.1 Sulfuricurvum kujiense
ATTCGGACAAAATGCCCTAATACCCCGCGCGGTACTTCAAATATTCCCGCACCCCTCGCCTCGCTCGGAAGCTCTTCGAACACATACTTCGTCCACGTCGTTTCATCGTAGTATTTGATATTTTCGATCAAATCACTCATCGTATCAAATAGATAATCACAGCAGATTTGCGCTTCCACCGCCCGCGCCGCATTACGCCCGATTGTGGTAGAGAAATCGATCAACTCCATATGGGAACGTTTCATAAACCGCTCCATATAAGGGCGGATAACGGGAGAGTTTTTGACGTATCCGACAATCATTCGCGCCAACGGCCCCACTTCCATCACATTTCCATCATAGCGAGGTGCTTTGACCCATGTGTATTTCCCCTCGGTTTTAAGGGAACCGTCCTCATTTAGATCGGTATAAAACGGTGTTGTCTCCCCATCATACGGGGAGAGGGGTGCATCATTTTCATACCACGAACGGGATGCCTCTTCGGTGATTTTGCTCGGATCAAACGGCTCTATATTCTCAAAATTATGCCCCTTGATCACACCGTTCTCAAACAACTGCTGCTGTTTTCCGAATCGGTATCCGCCGCAGCACATAAAGTTACCGACGGCTCGCCCTTCTCCCTCTTTAATCGAGTCGCGATAGGCATTGACGATCATCAGCATATCGGGGATATACGCCCTCTCTATAAAATCTCTCGTCTCTTTAATTATAAACAAAAAGTCATTCAACCGCTGAGGGTTGAGCATATCGGCGACACTCGTAACCCCTCCGACGACGAGATTTTGAGGGTGAGGAGTTTTCCCCGCAAAAATCGCTACCGCTTTAGAGAGTTCACGCTGTATTCGAAGTGCTTCGAGATAGTGGTTCATATGAACCAAATTCTCCTCTGGGCTTAGACGATAGGTCTCATGTCCCCAGTAGCCGTTGGCAAAGAGCCCCAACCTCCCCGCTTTGACAAACCCTTCGAGTTTTTCTTTGATAGCTTCCAAATGCCCATCGGAGTTACGATAGGGGTGCTCACACCATATCTGCGCATCTTCGGCTGCTTGAGCACAATCGGCACTCAAAGCGCTCGTGATATCGACGAAATCGAGTGAATGGAGGTGATAATAGTGAACGATATGATCTTGGACGAACAAGGAGAGGGTGACAAGGTTACGGATAATCTCGGCATTATGGGGTATTTCAATCCCATACGCCGCTTCCACCGCACTGATCGAAGCGCGATAATGGACATTGGTACAGACCCCGCAGATGCGCTGAGCGATCAATCCCGAATCACGAGGATCACGCCCTTTTAAGATCGTTTCGATCCCCCGAAAAAGCTGCCCCGAAGCCCACGCTTCAGTAACAACGTTATTCTCATCGATCTCTACCTCTATCCGTAAATGCCCCTCGATACGGGTAATAGGATCAATAATAATTTTTTTAGTGCTCATTTTCACCCTCCGGTAGTTTACGATTATTTGCATATTGATCAAACGCGATTTTCCCCTGACCGCAGGCGAAACATCCGTGCCCCGCCTGTACCGGCCAGCTCGTCCCCTCGTTGAACTTCACGAGTGAGCAGTTGAGATCGGCGTATGGCCCTTTGCACCCCATTTCAAAAAGGCACCACCCCTTCTTCGCCCCCTCATCACCCCATTCACGGACAAACTCATCGGCATCGTAATGTCCTCGGCGTTCGCAGTTATCATGAACGCGGAAGCCGTATGCCCATTCGGGACGGTTTTTACTATCGAGTTTCGGAAACTCTTCAAACATAATATACTGCAATAGGGTTCCGACGATATTGATCGGATTGGTCGGACAACCGGGAAGGTTGATAATATCGCTACGATCTAACGCTTCCGCCACACCGACCGCACCCGTCGGATTAGGCGCGGCGGCGACAACACCGCCATCATAGGCACATGATCCCACCGCGATCACCGCTGCGGCATTTTTGGCGACGCGACGCAATAAATCGACTCCCGTCTCACCCTTTGGTCCTATCCGCAAAAATTTACCGTCCATCCCTAGAGGAACCGCCCCCTCGACGATCAAGACATATTTACCGCTATCATTATGGAGTATACTCTCCAGCGCGGACTCAGATTGATCCCCCGAAGCCGCCATCAGTAGCTCATGATAATCCAGCGAAATGTATTTGAGGATCAGATCGTCCACTTTGGGGTGGGAGGTTTTAATAAACGCTTCCGAATTACCGGTACAATCAGAGAGTTCGAGCCAGATGATCGGAATTTTGTTGAGTTGTGTCACCCCCTCTTCCACGACCCCCTCAAACTGCGGATGCAGATGCATCGATGCCGTGATCATAGAGACCCAGCGGTTAAATTCGCGACTCATCTCAAACGATTCCAACGCCTCATGGAAATTCTCAGGATTCAACTGATTCTTCGGATGAAGCGAATTGTATTTATCGATTCGTGCGCGCACTTTTGTCAATTCCGCCGCCGTAGCCGCATCGAGCCTCTCTTGTTTAAGCCGTGCCGCCTCAGTAGGATCGACAGGGGTTGCACTGATAATCGCGCAGATATCTTGTTTGCACCGTCCGCAGGTACGTCCCGCTTTCGAGTGTTCTTTGAGCTCAGCGAACGACGTCACTGCATTCTCTTTGATAATCTCAACCAACTCCAGCTCATGCACCCCCTCACAACTACAGACAAGTTTCCCGTATTCGGACATCAAACGGTTCGAGTAGAGATACGCCGCATCAATCGGCGCATCGGTTTCGATCAAACGTTTAAGGGCGAGAAGATCGATATTAGTGTTGATCCCGATAAACCGTTTCAGTCTGTCATTATTGACGATATACTGATCGATCCGATCCCCATGCGTGATCAAAATCGTTTCATTCTCGGGGTCTTTGGGGTTAAAATCGGTCGCGGTGACATCGGCAAACAAAAATGATCCCACTTTGAGCCCATCGATGGAGACCTCTTCTTTAAATATTTTACTCTCCGTCCCTAAGAGATTCGCGATAGCGACATCGGCTTGGATCGTGCACTCTTTGACCCGTCCGGCGATAAATCCCCCTGCACGTAGCTGTGCCGCTTCGCCGACGCAGTAGATGTTCTCATCCGAGGTACGCATCCTCTCATCGACCAAAATACCTTTGTCACATTCGAGAAGGTCACGCGCATAGGGGATATTGGGATCGATTCCGACACCGAAAATGATAAACGGATTGTCGATCTCCCCTTGCTTGGTCAAGACTTTGGTTATCACATTTCCCTCAACCTCTTTATCCACGATTTGATCGCCGAATCGGATACTTACACGGCTGTCCGCTTCAAAAATACCCCGAATCAGCTCCAGCCCCTCGCGGCTAATCACCTCGGAGTAGAGATAGTTTTTGCGTACCAGAAGGGTAATGCTTTGCGGAGCATCGCTACGCATCAACGTATCGAGCAATTCCAACGCAATCGGCCCTGCCCCGACGATGATCACATTTTTTCCGACCATCCCCTTCGCAATTGCTTCGCAATCCTTCTGACTTCGAAAGGTCGCCGCATTTTGAATCCCTGAAATGTCAAAAAGTGTTTTGGGAACCGATCCCGTCGCAAGAATCAGTTTATCGTAATGAAATGCGGCATGTTCACTGAAAACCCGTTTTTGCGCGGGATCAATCGAGATGATTTTTTGATCCAGTTCCAGTTTTACTTTTGAGTGAAGCTCCAACTCTATCGAATCAACACATTTGCAATCTTCCACCAGCTTGCACAAATGGATACGATCATACGGAGGGTGCTTTTCATCGGAAACAATGAGTATCTCCGATTCGGGAGCACTCTCCATAAGGGTATTGGCAATATACACAGCGGCAATCCCGCCTCCTACGATAACAATGCGCATGCGTTACTCCTCACTCTTGTTTTGAATTTTGGCCGATTTTTTCGCAGCAGCGTATTCCTCACGGCTTTGTTTACATGCCTCTTCCCACACAAACCACCCCTCATTCGCCCCCTCTTCTTTAAGGGCACTGAGTTGTTTTGTCTCACTTTGCCACAACGCCTCTTCGGGTTTCGGACAGGCACGGACACATTCACCGCAGTAGATACAGAGCCACGGATTATAGCGATACGTTTTCGTTCCGTCTTCATGTTGATAAAAGAGAATCGCCCCCGGAGGACACACCTTCTCACATTTATCACAAAAAATACACGCATCTATCCCGTATTCGATCAATCCCCGATACCCGCTCGGCAAAACCATCTCTTCGGCAGGATATTGGTGTGTGCGGATCGGTCTAAAAAGGTTCAAAAACGCTTCCAACATAGAGGTAAACATCTGAGTCTCCTATTTTGCCGTACACGACATACACGGATCAAACGAGGCNNTGACCGCTCCCCCGTACCAGATAAAAGAGCTCTCCGCGCGGCGCTTCGACACGAACCACCGCTTCGCCGTTCGGTTTCCCTTTTGCCTTCTCCTGAATCTCTCCTACTGGGAGGTTATTCACGATATTTTGACACATTGCTATCGAGTTCACAATCTCTCGAAGACGAACGAAGTTACGCGCATGAATATCCCCCGTAGATTCAAGAATCATTGTGTACCCTATATCTTCATAGGGGAAATCACTCGTTTCGGCGCGAACATCGGTTGCCAATCCCGCCGCACGAGCCAACGGTCCTAGAGCATTGTAAATGTACGCATCCTCCAATCTCAGCACCCCTACCCCTTTGTATTTGAGTGAGAGCGACCAGTTGTTGTCAAATAATCCGATCAGTGCATCGATTTTATCGGTTAACAATCCGAGGTTTTTATGGATCAGCGCCACCAGTTCAGGGGTTAAATCACGGTTCACCCCGCCGATGGAGATGTAATCAAACTGGACACGGTTCCCGCTAATCGCTTCTTGAACATCCATAATCAGTTCCCGATCCCCCATAATCTGCATAAAAAGGGCTTCAAAACCTGCATTCTCCGCCGTATGGGCGAGACAGAGCATGTGGGAATGGATACGATCCAGCTCCACCATCAACATCCGCAAATATTTGATCCGATCATTAGCGACAAAGCCCAGCAGTTTTTCGACGGCTAACGTATACGAGAGGGAATGAGTAATAGCACAAAGCCCGCAAACACGAGCAACGACATACCCCACCTGCTTGAACTCAAAACTGCGGGTACACGCCAGTTCCACCCCGCGATGGACAAATCCGACATCGGCATCGACCCCGATAATCTTTTCGTTCTCACACTCAAATTTAAAACGGATTGGCTCTAGCAGAGAGATATGCTGTGACCCCAAAGGGATTTGGATCGTTTTTTTCATGATTCCCCCCTAAGCGGATGTGCCAGTGAATCCTCATCGAGATAAAGCCCTCTCTCCGCACCTTCCACTTTAAGCCCGAACATATCAACGATCTCCCTCTCCCCCATAAATGCGGAGGGGATCAGACTCACAAGCGAGGGGATAGGGGTATCGTAATCACTGATGGCATAATAGATCACTACTTCATCTTTTACCCCATACTTTGAGAAAATCCATTGAAGTTCGATTTTACCCTCCCCTAAATCGATCCCGTTGACACTCAGAAAGTGCCACTCTTTAGGAAGGTAAAACGCTCGAATATCATTTAATACCGTGGAGAGTGTTATTTCAATCTTTCGCATGAGGTTCCACCTTTTTTGCCATACCCAGGCGGCTGAGTTTATTATGTATCGTCTCTATTGCACCGAAGAGTTTGAACGGTTTTTCGATCTCTTTGCTTTTCGCTTCGAGCACTTCTAACCCTTTGACCAACGCATCAATAATCAGCTGCGGCGATGCGGCGCACCCGGGGACATAGACATCAACGGGGATATAACGATCGATCCCGTCTTCGACGTTATACATCCCCCGAAACACACCCCCTGTTGCCGTGCACGACCCCACCGCCACGACCACTTTTGGTTCAGGGATTTGGGAATAGAGCTCGACGAGACGCTCACGGGAACGGTAGGTGACAGGGCCCGTCACCAAAAAAATATCAGACTGTTTCGGATTTCCCGTATTGATCACCCCGAAACGCTCCAAATCAAACTTCGGTCCCAGTGCTGCGAGAATTTCGATATCACAGCCGTTACAGCTTCCCGCATTGTAGTGTAAAACCCACGGCGATTTTTTCCGAAAAGAGGTAAAGAATTTCATAACAGCACCCCCGCGAGATTGAGCACCGCCAGAGCCATCGCAACGGTGTAGATGATTTTCACCATCTGCGCAGGTCTGACACGGGCGGTCGCATTATCGACGAGATTAACGAGTAAAAAGACCCCCGCGACTAGTACTGCCCCAAGCCAATGGGACTCTCCGCCGAAGAGGTAAACAAAACTGTAGATAAAGATATATTCGAGAAAACGGGACATATACAAAAACTCGTAAAACACCCCGCTGTACTCGATCTCGACCCCCCCGACGATCTCCTGATGGGCTTCACCGACATCAAACGGAGATTTCTTTACTTTGATTGGGACGATCATCAACAATGCGGCAAACAATAGCGGCAACTGCGTCAAGTATCCATCCATTTTAAGTATTTGTGAAATCTCAAAACTCCCGCTCACCAGATATAACCCCACCGCCACCAAAATCAGTATCGGCTCATACGCCACCACCATCAACAGTTCACGGTTTGATCCGATATGCGAATAGACGGAACGGACACTGTACCCCGCCACAATGAGGAGAAGTTGGGCGAAGAGGTGTAGAAAAATAATATAGAGGAGATTCCATCCCAAAAAGATCGCCGCGATAGTGAACCATAAAACAAAGAAGTGGGCAACCGCGAGGAGAGCATGAGGAGCGTGGACGATCAGCGTCCGCTTATCGAGAAGTTTGAACATATCGTAAAACGGCTGCAGCAGCGGCGGCCCCTGACGCCGCTGCATCCGAGCCCGCAACACCCGCTCTCCCCCATAAACTAAGCCTCCCAAAATCGGTGCCAATGCAATCCATACCCAGATCATGACAACGCTCCTACTATCGCTACGGCGACAAAAAGAGATCCAAATCCCCAATAGAGTATCCGTTGTACTTTCACAGAGGATTCAAAATAGACCAATGCCGCATCAAACGGCTCTTTTTCCCCACAATGATACGGCTGCGAGCGATCATACCGATCCATCCGACGAATCAGGGATGGGAGGGCAAAAACAAAGAGCATCGGCAACGCCAACAGTACGACGAAGATATTCTGCTGCATCATAATGTATCCGAGAGCCCCAATTACTATAAAAAAGCTCAGCAACACCAACGGAACATTAAAACCGCTCGGAATCGCAATCGCCTCGGAGACTTCGACATCACACGGGGCAGAGAGAAGTGCTGATGCCACTTTAAAATAGAGCAACACCATCAAAGCACTCCCGACGATCAATGAGAGAAGGATGATTAGATTGGAGGGGTGCTCTTTGAGGAGTGAAGCGATAGAGGTAATCGCAAAAAGTTTCCCCATAAAAAGACCGAACGGCGGGAGGGTCAACGAGACAAACCCAAAGAGGATAAATCCCACCGTTTTAGGCGATCGTGTCACCATCCCTTTCATATCCTCAATATCTTTGGCATGATGAAGACGCTCCAACACCCCTGCCGAGAGAAACAGCAATGCTTTAGAGAGGGCATGAAAGAGCATCAATGCGAGAGCGAGGTTGATACTCTCCTGTGTCCCGATCGCCGCTAGCGCCATCATCAACCCCAACAATGCCACGGTGGAGTATCCCAAAATCTCTTTCAGCACTGAGCGCGACAGTGCCAAATACGACGCGGCAACAAACACCAACGCCCCGATGATCGAGATGATCCCCCCGACCATACTCACCGCCAACGCAGGGGCAAGTTTGAGAATCAGATAGGGGGCGATTTTAACCATCGTCGCCGAGTGGAGCATTGCACTCACGGGAGTCGGTGCGACCATCGCCCCGAGTAACCACCCCTCGAACGGGATCGAAGCCCCTTTGACGAGTGCCGCCATCGAGAGTAGCGCCACCGCCAAGAGAATCATTCCCCCTGAACTTTGCAGCAGCGTATCGAACATCACACTCTTAAACCCGATAATAGCGACCAACGCCCCCAATAAAATTACCACTCCGCCGATCTGATTCATCCAGAGGGCTTTGAGGGCATTGGCTCGGCTCACCTCATCATCTCTAAAGGCAATCAACAGATACGATGCAAGGGTCGTCATTTCAAAAAGGAAGAAAAAGAGGAGAATCGAGTTGGCGATGACGATCAGATTCATCACCGAGAGAAACACCAGCAATCCCCCGACGAAAAGACGCTTTTTGAGTGGAGAAGTCGGTTCATCCTCCATATATTTCACAGAGTAGAGGACGATAATCCCCCCCACCCCGTTGATAATCAAAAACATAAACTTCGAGAGACTATCCACGACGATCTCCGCCGACCCCGCTTCAGGGACAATAGACTCGATGTATCCGTACAACACTAGCTGTAGAGCCGCGAGCGCCATCACTTTGGGGTGGTTAAAGACTCTACCTTGATAGAGAAAAAAGAGGAGTAGGACGACATCGGCGGCAACAATCGCACCATTCATCGTGTGGGAGAGTTGAAACGTCAACACCCCCATAGAGGTATAAAGAGAAAAAGCACCTAGCCCAAGAAGAAATAAAACCGCCGTAATAACGACATACTGAGCCCGCTGATTAGGGAGCATGAGCAATAAAATCGACGCTATAATCGGCAATAAAATAAGCGTTAATACCAACTCCATCTGTCTTCCTTTAGGAACGGCTGTTGGATTATTATATCACAATGAATAGTATAAAAATGTTACGGAAATGATTTTTTTCTGATGTAAAGTTGAGGGATTGTTTTTTGAAAGATGGTGGCGGGGGGGGGACTCGAACCCCCGACCTCCGGCTTATGAGACCAGCGCTCTAACCAGCTGAGCTACCCAGCCATCTTTTGGAAAGACCGGAATTATAATGACTGATAGCTTATTAAAAGCTTTAAATGACTATTAACTCAATATTGTGTACAATCTCACCCATAATATATCACTCAAAAAGGAAAAACAATGAATTTTCAACCACTTGGAAAACGGGTATTGGTTCAACGTCTCGAAGAAGCAACCACAACCGCATCAGGTATCATTATTCCTGACAATGCAAAAGAGAAACCCTCACAAGGAACTGTTATAGCAGTGAGCGAGAAAGTGACGAATGTAGAGGTAGGAAACGTTGTCGTTTTCGGTAAATACGCCGGCACAGAATTGACATTAGAGGGAAAAGCTTACCTCGTTATCGCTACAAGCGATTTACTCGGAATTATTAAATAAAGGAAACTATTATGGCAAAAGAAATTCACTATTCAGACGATGCACGCAATAAATTAGCCGCAGGGGTACAAAAACTGACCGATGCGGTCAAAGTAACTATGGGACCGCGCGGACGAAATGTTCTTATCCAACGCAGTTACGGCGCACCGCTTATCACCAAAGACGGTGTTTCGGTTGCCAAAGAGGTAGAACTCAAAGACCCGCTAGAGAATATGGGAGCGCAACTCGTTAAAGAGGTCGCTTCCAACACGGCGGACGAAGCGGGTGACGGTACCACTACGGCGACCATCCTTGCAAACTCTATTTTCAAAGAGGGTTTACGTAACATCACAGCGGGAGCAAATCCTATCGAAGTAAAACGGGGTATGGACAAAGCGACCGAAGCGATTTTGGCAGAGCTTAAAGCCGCATCACGTATCATCAACGATAAAAAAGAGATCGCGCAAGTCGCAACTATCTCTGCAAACTCCGATGAGCGTATCGGTGCGATGATCGCTGAAGCGATGGATAAAGTAGGTCGTGACGGTGTTATCACCGTTGAAGAAGCCAAAGGGATCAACGACGAGCTTGACGTTGTTGAGGGGATGCAGTTCGACCGCGGTTACCTCAGCCCGTACTTCATCAACAACTCGGAAAAAATGACCGTTGAGTTGGATCATCCGTTTATCCTCCTTTTCGATCAAAAAATCTCAAATCTTAAAGATTTGCTTCCAGTATTGGAACAAGTACAAAAAAGCTCACGCCCGCTTCTCATCATCGCGGAAGATGTAGAGGGTGAAGCGTTGGCAACATTGGTTGTGAACAAACTTCGCGGTGTATTGAATATCACAGCGGTTAAAGCTCCGGGATTCGGTGACCGCCGTAAAGCGATGCTCCAAGACATCGCGGTTCTTACCCGTGCTCAAGTGATCAGCGAAGAGATCGGACGTACACTCGATAGTGCAACCGTAGCAGACCTCGGTCAAGCCTCACGTGTCGTTATCAGCAAAGATAACACCACCATCGTTGACGGTGCAGGTGACAAAGATATGGTGAATTCACGTATCAAAGAGATCCGTACCCAAATCGAAGCGACAACGAGCGAATACGATAAAGAGAAACTCCAAGAGCGTCTTGCGAAACTTGCCGGCGGTGTTGCGGTTATCAAAGTCGGTGCGGCAACCGAAACGGAAATGAAAGAGAAAAAAGACCGCGTTGACGATGCACTCTCAGCGACCAAAGCGGCTGTTGAAGAGGGGATCGTTATCGGCGGCGGTGCGGCATTGATCCGCGCGGCGGCAAAAGTGAAACACGACCTTAGCGGCGATCAAAAAATCGGTTGGGAAATCATCCTCCGTGCGATCACCGCTCCGGTGAAACAAATCGCTGAAAATGCGGGATACGATGCGGGTGTTGTCGTCAACACGATCGTTTCTGCTACTAACGAAAACATCGGATTCAACGCGGCAACGGGTGAATACGTCGATATGTACGAAGCGGGAATCATCGATCCGCTTAAAGTTGAACGTGTTGCATTGACCAACGCGACGTCGGTATCAAGTATGCTTCTCACGACTGAAGCGACGATCCACGAGATCAAAGAAGACAAACCTGCAATGCCTGATATGGGCGGTATGGGTGGAATGCCGGGAATGATGTAAGTTCGCCTCAAAAAACGCCAACTGCTTGGCGTTTTGGCGAACGAAACCCCTCTTTTAACCCTTCTTCACTAAACACTCAACGGAACATAACCTATGCAATTATCACTAACCGACCTTATCGGCATTCTCGGCGTCTTTGTCATCATTGTTGCCTATATGCTTTTGCAACTTGAAAAAATGGAGGCAAAAGATTTAAGCTTCTCCGTCTTAAACACCTTAGGTGCATTGCTGATCATCATTTCACTGCTGTATGACTGGAATCTTGCATCGTTTTTAATGGAATCAATTTGGATGTTGATTAGTGTGTATGGGATACTCAAATATTATAAATTGAAGAAGAAAGAAGAGAATGCCGTCAAAAATGACGGCGAAGAAGATTAAGCGATTTCGTTCGCTTTTTTGTTTTCCCAAAGTGAATGGCCAAACGCGATAGTGATAAGACCGATACCGATCGTTCCCGTTACCATTTCACTGACGTGAGTGGTGATTTTCATTAACATAATAATCGCCAAAATTCCGATCGCATAGTGGGCACCGTGCTCGAGATAACGGAATGCAGAGAGGGTTTTATGCTCAACAAAATAGAGGGTGATACTCCGCACAAACATCGCTCCCACACCAAGCCCAATCATAATGATAAAGATGTTGCTGGTAAGGGCGAACGCTCCGATTACACCATCAAAACTGAAACTCGCGTCAAGCACTTCAAGATAGATAAATCCGGCGATCCCGCTTTTGACCGTATCGGAAGAGAGAAAATGATCGAGCATCCCCAGCAATGAGTGAAGCAAAACTCCGTACATAAATGCCAATACGACACCGAAGTCCTGTGTAATATGTCCTAAGCCGATACCGACCATAATCGCGGTAATCAACTCGATGTTGGCAACCCCTGAGAATGTTTCCATCATTTTAGATCCCTCTACAAAGGTGACCCATTTAACATCCCGCTCTTCAAAGAAAAAGTCCAAAAAGACCATGAGCAAGAACGCGCCCCCGAAGGCGAAAATCGTCGATTCGGTCGCTTTCAGCACTTTTTCGTATTCGGCAGGCTGATTCATCGCCACTTGAAGCGTTTCCATCAATCCCATCCCCGTTACTATCGAAACGATAGCAAGCGGAAACACCAAACGCATGCCGAAAACCGCGATCGGAATACCGAATATGATAAACCGTTTCTGCCAAATCGGATCCATCGTCTCTAACACTTTGGCATTAACCACCGCATTATCAAACGAAAGAGAAATTTCAAGGACAATCAATAAAAACGTGATGTAGATAGCGGCGAGTCCGCCAAGGTAAAATGCTGCGATCAGACCAATAGTCATAATTGCAAACGAACTGTAAAAGTAGCGCATAATTTTGCCCTCAAAAAAAGATGCGAAATTATAGCTGAATTAAAGACAATCGTGCCATTGAACGAGACTGAGTCGATATCCCTCTTGAACGCTAAGGACTTCATGGGAAAAATAGGGATTGCTTAGAAAAACGACCATATCCCCCGCTTCAGGACGGAGGGTTATCGTGTTACCGTGCTCGTCACACAGATAATTAAAAAGGAGTTCTCCCCCGCTGAAATGATCTTGATCGGTTGGATGGGGAGTATAGGAGGTGGTAAAGAGTACGGTGGTAAGTTTACGCTCAGGGGCAACGGGTTTGAATCCTACAATATTTCCTTCTCGATCACGAAGCTCACTTGAATCGTCCGAGTGCTTGAGATAAAACGATCCGCTCTCATATCCAAGGACTTGAACATCGGTCGCTTTACTCAAAGATAAAGCAAAAAACTCCTCAATTTCAGCTCTAACCGCATCAAAACGGCGATCATACACTGCTCGATGTTCCGAAGTGAGGGTATGAATATCCGTTTTACGAATAGCCGTATCAAGAGAACGCCCGCGAAGTTCTGCTTGCACGGCATTGTTATCCGATAAAGTGTGTGCAGTAATAGAGCGGCATTCGGAAGGGCTTAAAACCCCCTCCAGAACCATATAGGGAAAATCGTGGTAGGGGTTGGGGAGGCGTGCGGTAGGGATATCCCACCGCAGTAACTCATCGCGTGCATAGACGTAGTTACTAATTTGGTGCATCATTATTTCTGTTTATCGGTCACAATATAGAGCTGTTCATGCCCAAGGCGTTTCAATACATCCATAACACCCACGAAGTTTTGAAACGCCGCCTCTTTATCGCTGTAGAGGACAACGGTCATCTCTTTGCCCCCCTCTGTCACCTTCTGTTCAAACTCCGCTAGAGTTATCGGTGTTTTTTCATCGCCCAGCATCAGCGTTCCGTCTTTTTGAATGGTAAGCTTTAGCTCCGATGGTTTATGTTCTGCGGCAGAGCCTTTGGCTTCGGGGAGATCAACAGGGATCAACCCCGTCTTAATAAACGTTGCCGTTGTCAGAACCATGACCAAAAGAACGAGCATAATGTCGATGAAAGGGATAACGTTGATCGTATCGATCCGTTTCATTCTCATACGACTATCCTCGTTTGGAGTGGGCGTTGATATCCCACAGTGTCAAAATACGTTCCATCTTACGGAGCAAAATATTATAGAAAATAATAGAAGGGATAGCAACTACCAGACCCATAGCGGTCGCTTTAAGTGCCAACGCAAGACCTGTCATAATTTTCTTTGGATCAACGGCTCCGACATCACCGAGAGAATAAAAGGTAATCATAATCCCTAATACCGTCCCTAAAAGCCCTACGTACGGAGCATTCGAACCGATAGTCGCAATCGTAGAGACATTATCTCCCAAATCGAGTTCTAGCTCCTCTTTGGTCTCATAATCACCGATGCGTACTGCACCGTATGCCATAAGTCGCTCAATAAAAAGCCATAAAGAGACCACACTCATAATCACCAAAATCCCGATAATTCCGTAATCTACCGCCGAGTGTGCAAATTCCAACCAACTGTTATCCATTTACTATTCCCCTTTTTTTAAATTCAAGTTTGACACATGTCCCCTCATTAATGTGAGAAGAGATGTGCAGTGCAATACCGTAACGGTCACAATAACGCTTCACCAGATTCAAACCGATTCCATACCCGGCCATCGTCGAATCACTCTGGTAATAGCGATCGTAAATGTGCATCAAGGTGATCTCATCCATCCCGATTCCATTATCGCAAATATTGACTGTATTTTCTTGAAGTGTGATCGTGATTATAGGGTTTTTCGGTGAATATTTCACCCCGTTTTCGATTAAATTATCAATAACCTTCCCCAATCCGATCCGATCGCAGTTCACGGCATAAGACGCAACCGATATATCCCATGTCACAGAGGGATAAAGGGAACGCAGAAATACCAATCTCTCTTCAATCACTTCAGACAAATCAAACTGTTCGATTCTCTCTCGCTCACTCTGTTTTTTGATCATATAATCGAGCTCATTGTAACGCTCTTTTAACATCTCTGCCGCGATCTCGATCCGCTCCAGCCGCTTCAAACTTTTTTCATCACTGTGGGATTTGCGCAACATTTGGACATTGGCAGTTATGGTGTTAATCGGGAGATTCAATTCATGCAGCGTCTCTTTAGAGAACCGCTCCAAATGGTAAAAGTGCTCCCTTAGAGGGGTAATGGCTATTTTGGCCAAAATCCCCCCCACCATAAGGGTCATAATCAATGATAGAAAGGCAATGATCCCCCACTGCTCTACGCCCAACACCTGATGGACATAGTAAATTCCGGCAATCAACACGCCGGTAGTGGTGACATAGAGCGAGGCCAAAGCGATTTCGACATTACGAAACAAGACGGTACCCTACTCCGCGGATATTGACGATCAGCTCGGCTCCTATCTCTTGTTTAAGACGGTTGATATAAACCCGTATCGCCCCATCGCTAATCATTTCAGAAGGGTTCCAGAGGGTGTCCATGATCATCTCTTTGGTGACAATCTCTCCGGCATTTCGGATAAAAAGTGCCATCAACTGATACTCTTTCAGAGAAAGAGATAGCTCTTTCCCCTCCATAAGAACGCATTTATGCAGTTCATCGAGACAGAGCTCACCGACACAGTGACGCCCTTTCCCTTTGCTACGACGCAGCAATGCATGAAGTCGAACAAGAAGTTCATCGGTATTAAACGGTTTTTTCAGATAATCATCCGCCCCTATCTCGAATGCATGAGAGAGGGTTTCAATCTCTTGATGAGAAGAGAGATAGATTGTCGGGGTACGATCATTGGCACGACGTAACTCTTTGAGGAGGGACAACCCGTCGATTAGAGGGACGTTAATGTCAAGAAGATAGAGATCAAAATGATTTTTATAAGTTTCATCGAGGGCGATTTGGCCGTTTCGGCACAGCACCACTTCAAATCCCTCCTCTTCCAGTACATCCACGATCGATTCGCCAAAGAGCAAATCGTCCTCTAAAAGCAAAATCTTAGTCAACACGCTCTAGTGTCCACGTTAAAGTTTCACCTGCACGCATCGGCACGACACTGCCGTAGATATCAGGAACAACGAAGTCATGTTTCACCAAGATCACCTCTTTAAACTCGGCACAGATCCCGTAGATACGTTGTGCGTTGTCACTGACAAAGGCTTGAAGGTTATCGAGTTTATCATGCGCTTCAAACACCTCGCACAGTAGCTGTAATGCGATCGGGGCGGTAAAAACACCCGCTCCGCATCCGCACGACTCTTTTGCATGTTTCGGGTGAGGTGCGCTGTCGGAGCCGAACATCACTTTCGGATGGGCTTCGAGCGCAACGCGCAAAAGTGCGGCACGATCTTCGGGGCGTTTGGCAATCGGTTTGCAAAATAGATGGGGACGCAACATCCCCCCCGCTACATCATCGAGAGTGATCATGAGATGGTGAACGGTAATCGTCGCATATAAATTCTCATAACGATCCAGCATAGCGACTGCATCGGCGGTGGTGATATGCTCCATAATGATTTTGAGCTTCGGAAAATTCTTTGCCAGCATCTCATAGACCGACATAAACTCCGCTTCGCGATCCATCACAAAACCGTTGGTCTCCCCGTGAACCGAGAGGACGATTCCCAAGTCAGACATCGCTTCGAGGGTTTCGCGCATCGCTTCGATATCAAAACTCGCCACACCCCCCTCAGAGTTCGTCGTCACACCGCTCGGATAGAGTTTGATCGCGGTAATCTCATCCTGAACACTCTCCAAAAATGCACGACTGTAGTTTTGGTAGAAAAGGGTCATATAGGGTTCGAAATCATCCCGGCCTATCGCGTGTTTGATCCGTTTTTTGTACTCTTTTACC
>DLUI01000075.1 GCA_002742695.1 Sulfuricurvum kujiense
CGGAACACAACGAATGAAACAAATGATGCAGATATACCGTGAAAACCGTGAATCGGTAGAGGGTTTTTTACTGAGTACGATCAGCGACACTCCTCATCACGATTTCGATGATGAGCAAGTGAAACAATTTTTTAAACGGCTCCCTTGTCTCACCGATATGTATCTGATGGATGAAAAAGGGGAACAGATCACCCCGACATGGCGCAGAAGCGGCCATGATATGAGTTTAAAAGGTACCGATAGAGCCTATTTCATCAACCGTATCCAGTTTGATGATAAAGGTAACTATATCTCCAACCCCTACATCTGTGCCAACAGCGGTCAGCCGAAAGTCTCGGTCGCTCGTAAATACCCGGATGGTAAAATTGCCGTATTTGATCTCGATCTTGTCGCGGTACTGGGGAAAATGCATCTGATCGAGAGTACACGCCTCATCTCCAAACTCTCCATATGGGTTTACGGTCTGCTAGGGGGAGGGTTAGTATTGCTTTCGCTCTTTTTAGGAGGATATGGATTGTTGGGATTTGCCAAAGCTCTTATGAGTTCCGGCGATGAAACGCTTCAGTATGTCTTTAAATCGATCATCGGTATTACGTTGGCGATTGCGATTTACGATTTGGCAAAAACGATCTTGGAGCAGGAGGTATTCTACCGCTCTCTAACTCTCGAAGAGGGGAGTGAATACAAAACCCTGACGAAGTTTTTGACCTCGATCATTATCGCCCTCTCCATCGAATCGTTGATGGTTGTCTTTAAAGTCGCGATCAACGATATCACTAATATGCATTTTGCTTTTTATCTGATTAGCGGAGTCGGTATTTTGATCATCTCTATGGCGGTGTTAAATTATGTCAGCCATAAAAATAAATCCCTTATTTAGAAGTGGGAAAGCAATTCTTCTACGGGACATTTGACGAGATCGGCATCAATGTTTTTTGCCAAAGCTTTTTGTCCTCGAGTAGAAAGGGCTGATGTTAACTCTTTGTGATGTTTTGCGGGAAATGCAAGGTAGCAAGAGTTTGGCTGTGCATTTGCAAGAAGAGCAGAGATATCGTCTGCGATTCGGTGAATCAAACGCTGTTCGCTTTCATGTTCACTACCGTGATCATCCCCCGCTTTGTGCCCGAATCTACCCCGATCATCACTAAGTGTTTCACCCATGCTCTGACGACCCTCAATGTAATTCAAATCGCTTTGCAGTTCCAAATGGTAGCGGTTCGTTTCGGTAATCATTCGTACTTTATAACTTTTTAGTTCTCCCATATCTGCCACAATAACTAATTTGCCGTTATGTTCCATCGGAGGCTCCTTTTTGTTGCGAAGAGTTTTAAATCATTCGAATTTATGATACTCCTATAAAGTTAAAGAAAAGATTACGGCATTGATATAGAATTACTCTATAATAGCGCCAACAAAGAATACATCTAATCAGGAGCCGTTTATGGATCAGGAGTTAGCCTATTTGAATCAGTTTTATCTTAAAGTGATCGATTTTTTAGCCAACTACAGTTTTCAGATTATCGGTGCTTTGATCATTGTTATAATCGGCTGGTTCTTTTCGAAATACGTTTTTAACGTATTGATGAAATTTTTAGAACAGCACGATTTTGATCCGACTCTCAGCAAATTTGTCGCTAACGGTGTCCGCGTATTGATTTTCGGGGCGATGCTGGTGGTCGCTATCGGTAAACTGGGGATATCGATCGCCCCCTTTATCGCCGCTGTGGGTGCGATTTTTTTAACCGCAGGATTGGCAATTCAGGGGAGTGTTGCCAACTATGCCGCCGGAATCTCATTAATCATTACCCGCCCTTTTAAAATCGGTGATACGATCTTGATCAATAAAGTATACGGGGAAGTCGAAGAGATACGCCTCGCCTATACGACGCTCCGCACGGAGGATGAAGAGCTGATTACCGTTCCGAACAAAAATATGATCGGCGAAGTGATTGTTAACTCCTTTAATTACCGTGTTGTCGAATCAAGTGTCGGCATTTCGTATGATGCCGATGCCGAAAAAGCGATTGCCCTTATTCGAGAAGCCATTGAAGGATTTGAAAGTGTCTCTACCGAGACAAAAGCGATTGTCGGGATTGAAAACTTCGGTGAGAGTGCCGTAGAGATCGGTATCCGCTATTGGGTGCCGACCCGCAACTATTTCAAGACACAATTTGAGGTCAATATGGCGATTTATAAAGCGTTGAAAAACGGGAATATTACGATACCGTATCCGCAACGTGAGATTCGAATACAACATACCAATGAGGGGTGAGAATGAGTGAGCGTTTTAATCAAGCCGCGCAGGAGTGGGACAAAGGGGATATGCGCCAAAACATCGCCCACGCGGTTTTTCAAATGATAGCGAGCCGTATTTCGTTATTAAATCATATGAATATCATGGACTTCGGCGCGGGGACGGGGCTACTCAGTTTTAAACTTGCCCCTTTGGTGAAAAGTGTCGTCGGTGTCGATCTCTCCGAAAAAATGCTCGAACAGCTGGCATTGAAAAACACCTCTACGCTTGAGGTAACCCCTCTCTATCATGATATTTTGAATGAGCCTCTGAATCAACAGTTTCACGGAATCGTCAGTTCGATGGCGATGCACCACGTCGAAGATACGGCAGAGCTTTTTAAAGCTTTTCATACTCATTTAAAGCGTGACGGTTTTATTGCCATCGCCGATCTCGAAGCGGAAGACGGAACCTTTCACACGCATGGTAACGAAGGGGTACACCATTTCGGATTTGAGAGGGAGAGACTGCGAACAACAATCGAAAATGCAGGGTTTGAGCATGTCCGTTTTCATAACGCCTACACTGTTGAAAAAGAGAACGGAACGTATCCTATTTTCCTCGTAACGGCCAGTAAAAAGGGCTAAAACCCTCATCTCGCACGCTTCTTGCATTATCATAGATACTTCACCTTTAGGAGTATCCTATGGTCAGCCGCGCAAAAATCAAAGAACTCATGAACGAGAGCGCATGTTCTCACAGCAAAGACAAAAAACCGGGAGAGGGATGCGATAAGCCCAAACCGGGACTTGCGGCGGGGGGATGCGCCTTTGACGGTGCCCAAATCTCCCTTTTCCCCTATGCCGATGCCGTACATCTCGTTCACGGTCCTCAAACGTGTTTGGGTGCGTCTTGGGAGACCCGTGAGACAAAAACGTCCTACACGGGACGTGATCATACTCAGATGGGGTTTACGACGGGGATAAATACCAATGATGTCATCTTCGGCGGGGATAAACGGCTGGACGCATCGATTGACTACATTATGGAGAACTACCGCCCCGAAGCGATTTTCGTCTATTCGACCTGTGTGACGGCATTGGTCGGCGATGATATTGATATGACCTGTAAGAAGGCGAGTGAAAAACACGCCGTTCCGATCGTCCCCGTCCATGCCGCAGGATTTGTGGGGAGTAAAAACCTCGGTTCGCGCCTCGCGGGAGAAGCGGTGTTAGAGCATCTCATCGGCACCAAAGAGCCTGAATTCACGACACCCTATGATATCAA
>DLUI01000033.1 GCA_002742695.1 Sulfuricurvum kujiense
GATAGGTGAGGACTCCGCCGTAGGCTTCCGCACCTGCGTTTTCACTCTCTCCGTCGATTTGCAGGTCGGTGTAGGTGATAAAGGCTCCCCATCCCATCTTCTCATATCGTCCACCTGTCCCTAGAAGGCTTTGATCGCCGATACGGGTATATAGAGCACTCAGACTCCACTCCCCCTTCGCTAGAGTCCCTCGTAGTCCTAGAAGGTAGGTATCGACTTCTCCTGCGGCATTCTCTCCGACACTTTGTTCATTCAAATATTGCAATGCCCCTGAAAAAACTGTCCCATCGGACGATTTCCAAATAGCATTGTCGATGATTTGCAGATAGGGGGCATTCATCACATCGCGCACATAGGTGTCGTAGAGTTCGATTTTCCATGGTGATGCCGGAGAATAGATCGCTCCGAGGACGGCGATGTCACGATCGATCCCGAGTGAGTTAGTGGGTGAGACGAAGGTATCGGAGCCTTTGTATTTCCACCCCGTGATGTAAGCGGCTTTTAGAGTGGTATGGCTCAGAGATCGGTTCTCGATACTCAGTGCTTCAAAGCTGTTAGGGAGCATTCGGTTGTAATAATCGTTTGCGAGTGGCAGATCAAGTCGCTGACGTCCGTAACGGATGAGGGTGTCATGAGCGCTGTATTGGAGGTACGCTTCGCCGAGGGTGTTGATGGAACTGCCATCAAGATTGAGGTTATGGGTCTGTCCCGATTCGGGCATCTTTGTCAGTGAGGTAACTCCGTTACTCGAAAAGAACGCCACTCCGCCGCTGAATCCCTCATAGGATGCTGTTTTATAGCTTAAAATCCCCCCGAGGGTGAGTGCGGTTCGGTCAGTGCGGAGTTCGCGGTCTCCGTCGTACCAAAAGGCTCTAAGCTGACCGCTCACTTTTCCTTCTTTAAATATATCCTCCAGCTCTTGTGCGGAGGATGAGAGACTAAGGAGCATGGATAGGAGGAATGAGCGTTTGAGCATTGATTATTTACCTTGTTTTGCCTCTTTGAGTTTTTGTAAGAATCCCTCTGCGGTGGCACCGCCTACCATCATCCGTCCGATCTGTTTGCCGTTGGAATCTAAAAAATAATAGGTTGGCGTTCCGAAGACTTGATACCCGTATTTGTCGGGATACACTTCGATGTCAATCTCTACGGGGACAAAAAAGTTTTTGACGTATTCGGCTACGTCGTCATTTTCATAAACGCTTTTTTTCATGACATTGCACATTTTACACGTTTTTTTCGAGAACATCAGCATAACAATCTTATGTTCTTTTTTGGCTTGTGCTAACCCAAACTCATACGAAGGTGCCCAATCGAGTTCGGCGAAGAGGGAACTGCTGATGAGTAAGAGGGTTAAGAGGATTTTTTTCATTTTGTCTCCAAAGTTTTAATATGGGATAAAAAGTCTTCGGCATTTTTAAATCCGATGAGATCGCCCCCTTTTATGACGGCACTGCTTTCATCAAAAAAGATCATCGCAGGAGGGCCGAATAATCCGAACCGTTTGGTTAGTGCTTTTTCGGCTTCACTGTCTGCCGTTACATCGGCACGCACTAAAACGTAATCGTTCAGTGATTGTATCACTGCGGGGTCTTTAAAGGTGATTTCGTCGAGTTCTTTGCACGAACTGCACCAGTCGGCGTAGAAATCGAGCATCACTTTTTTCCCTTTGCTCTCAGCTAATATCACATCGAGCTCTTCGGCAGAGTGGATGGTTTTAAACGCTAATGCGGAAGATGTTTTTTCGCTCAAAGCACTTGGTGCTTCTGCTGAAATTGGAGCGAGGGGATTTGTCTCCCCTTTGAGAGCGCCGTAAAAGAGGATGAACCCGTAGGCGAGCATCATAATTGCTAACCCTTTGAGAAACGGTTTTATCCCTTTATGATGCCCTTGGAGCGATTCGAGTGCCCCCATATAGATTGAGAGGATAATCAGCAGTGCCGCCCAAAGGAGCATAGAAACCGATGGAGGGAGGATACGCCCCAGCATCCAGATGGCGATCGCGAGCATCACGACACCGAAGATATGGGACACCGTATCCATCCATCCACCCGGTCGAGGCATGTATTTGCCTGCACCCGTTCCGATGAGAAGCAGCGGAATTCCCATTCCGATGCTGAGGACGAAGAGTGCCGCACCGCCGAGGAGTGCATCGCCGCTTTGTCCGATGTAGACGAGGGCACCCGCCAACGGTGGGGCAACGCAGGGTCCTACGATTAATGCCGATAAAAAGCCCATGATGACGACCCCGATGTAGCCCCCTTTGGATCCTGCCTTTTCGGAAGATTTAGTGAGACGAGTTTGCCATGAGGAAGGAAGGCCAATTTTAAAGTAGCCGAACATGGAGACGGCAAGACCTACGAAAAGGAGGGCAAATGTTGAAATAACCCACGGATTTTGCATCGCGATTTGGATATTTCCTCCGAAAAGTCCCGCTAATACTCCGGCAATCGTATAGGCGAGTGACATAGAGAGGACGTACACCAGTGAAAGGGTGAATCCCCGTCTAGCATTCATATTTTTACCCTGTGCGACGATGATCGAGGAGAGGATCGGAATCATCGGGAAAATACATGGTGTCAGGGAGAGCAACAGACCGAACGTAAAAAAAGTCAGCAGGATGAGCGGTACGTTCCCCTCGATAAACGTTTGGGTGATTCGGTCGGTTTCAGAGACGGTGATCGGGCTTTTTTTAGGTGCAGCGGGAGTGGCTTCTTTGAGAATCAGTGCCGAGGTTTCAATGTCGAAATTGAATGTCGTCTCCATCGGCTCGTAGCACAATCCCTGTTCCGAACACCCTTGATAGCTCAGCACAAGCGTTATCGGAACGATCTCATCCAGTTCTCTCGTCTTCGCCAATGCGATATCGATAGAGGGAGAGGTCAGATAGACTTTTTCGCCGTCATGCTCGACTCCTTCGGGGAGAACGAGGCGGTCGATGACGATACCGCTGTTTTTTTCAACGATTTTTGCGCTTACTTTGGATTGGTAGAGATAGATATCTTGACCTAGCTCGATGGTTGCACCGATGGTGCATCTTTTTTTCAGATGGGCGGTTGCTTTGAACGCCTCTTCGGGCATGAGGAATTTGGGTTCGGCAAATATCAAGGTGTTGAGAAACACTATAAAAAGTAAAAAATATTTCATGTGGCTAATCCATCCTCATTTTAAAACGTTAAAACTTTATCGCTTTGGATAACCCACTCTGCGAGTACCTGCATCGTTGATGAGACACTTTCATCGAAATAGGGTTGATTTTTAAAAAGTCCGCATCGTGCGTTGCACGTTCCGCAGGCTTGGAGTGCGACACCGTCCTCGTAAAGTTTTTTGATCATATCGACCAAATCGTGATCGTAGCTTTCGGGCTTTTTGATGATATCACGGGCAAGATCGACCGCATCGTTCATCAAAAAGATATTGACAGCTTCACCACTTTTGTGGAGGGTTTTAGCCAGACGCAGAGCATTCCATGTCACATCAGAACCGTCATAGGGTTGGTGATTGAGGATAATTGTTGTCATGATCGACTCCTTATTGCTCTTTGGTGAGTAGAGTAACCCCTAAGCCTGTCTCAATCGGATAACCTTCTTCTGCCCACCCTTTAAGACCCCCTTTGAGGTTGGTCGCATTGACGTATCCCAGTTTTTTGAGGGTTTGAGCGGCTAACGCTCCACGGCTTCCGCCACGGCAATAGGTGACGATCAGCGCATTTTTGTCTTTGATTTTATTGAGCACTTCAAATTCGAGATTTCCGCGTGTGATCGCCATCGTGCTGGGTGCGTAAATTTCACCCTCTGCACGTTGGTTCTCTTCACGTACATCCATGACGATCACTTTCTTTTCAGCGTCTAACATCTCTTTAAGCTGTTTCGGTGCCATTTCACCTGCTTCCGCTTTAGCCGTAGAGATCAGTTTTTCAGACTCTGCTTGACCTGCTATCACTGATGAGCTTGTTAGTAAACTTGCTATCAATAGGATTTCTTTTAACTTCATTGGGTACTCCCGATACGATTAAGTTATTAGCTAAATAGCTAAATACCGATATCATAGTACAATCACAACTCTATGTCAAGAGTTAATGAATCGGAATATACGCGTAATGTTCATTTTGTTTATCGATCAGCCCGATGGTCGAGTTCGGTGTGAGTTTGACAAAATCATACACATTGCTTTTGTCTATTTTTAGGGTTTTCATCGTTGCTTCACACATTAAAAACTCCACTTCATAAGTATTGGCCATCGTTGCAATTCGTTTAGTGAGTTGATCATGTGCCGCAATCAGCTTTTTATCATTTTTATACGGGGAGTTTTTGAGATCTTTAACAAAGAATTTATACGCATCTCCGTGGATCACAACGGCTACATCGAGTTTTTCAAGATTTCCCTCATAATGAGCTTTATGATAGGCGATCCCTTGCAATACTTTTTTTTCAAAAGATTCAAGTTGTCCTGTTTTTAAATCAAAAACGACTTGTTTTACCCCCTCTTCAGCGAATAGCATTCCGCAGAGAGCGAAGATGAGTAACCATTTTTTCATGGGTGAGCCTTTAGGGAGATTTTACTGTATTATAAAACGCAAATGTAAAAATAAAGTAAATAACCTAATTAGCTAAATACTAAATAATAATAGTGTCACTATTTAGCTAATTTGCTAATATGTGCTCCTATGTTATAATCAACCCCAATAATGCAAAGCGAAGAGTCAAAAGGCGATAGATGTTGGATATGGAACAAAAGCTCAAAATTTTTAAAGCGTTGAGCAATGAGACCCGTTTTTTGATTTTTAAAAATGTTTTTACGGGGGGATACACCTGCTCACTCGATAAAAAACAGCCCGGTGTCGAGGTCAATCCCATCGCGACGTGTGTCAGTACCATCGCCGAGCATTTTAATTTTTCCCTTCCGACCATTTCGGCGCATATAAAAGAGTTGAAAGAGGCAAAGATCATCACGGTGGAGAAAAAAGGGAACAAAGTCTATATCGAGCCCAATATCGAGACGATCCGCGAGATGGCAGGATGTTTTCAAACGCTGGTGAGTAATTTCGATGAGAATCGGGAACTGTTTTTCGGAGATACTCTTACGGTTCAGTAAGTATAGCGTATGAATATCTGGTCATTTGATTTCCCATGGGCATTTCTAGCACTTCCCCCCATCCTCTATTGCCTTTATCGCTGTAAAATCATCCCCCAAAAACGGTACTTTCCTCATCTGCAATTTTTCGGTAATCCGGGAAAATGGCGTAATATGGAGTGGCTCCTTAAAGCACTTGCCGTGACGCTCATGGTGGGGGCATTGGCAACGCCTGTCGTGACCGATTACTCCGACCCGCGTAACCGTAACGGGATCGATATCGTCCTAAGCCTCGATGCCAGTGGGTCTATGAACGCCTCTGGATTTGGGAGTGATGAGAGCCGTGCCACCCGATTTGAGATCGTCCAAAAGATCGCTTCCGATTTTGTGATGAAACGGCGTGAAGATAACGTCGGGGTGGTGGTGTTCGGGGATTTTGCCTTTATTGCGACTCCCGTGACCTATGAAAAAGAGATCATCTCCGAGATGATCGGCTATTTGAGTCACGGTATGGCGGGGCAAAATACCGCTATCGGCGAAGGGGTCGCTCAGGCGGTGCGAGCACTCAAAGATTCCAAAGCCAAGAGCCGGGTCATTATCCTCCTCACCGACGGAGAGCATAACAGCGGTGCGATCTCTCCCAAAGAGGCGGTAGCGATGGCTCAAAAAGCAAGGATCAAACTCTACACTATTGGGATCGGTGAAAAGGGGGAGTTTGATAGCAAACTTTTAGCCCAGATGGCGCGTGATGGCGGAGGAGAATATTTTACGGCGGCAAATGAGAAGGAGTTAAAAGAGGTGTATGCTCAAATCAATACGCTGGAGCGTTCCCGCATCAAAAGTGCTGAGCACACATTTTTCGAACACTATTACCAGTACGCGGTGGCGGCGGCATTGCTCATTATTGTGTGGCTAGGCTGGAGACGGAGGGTCAAAGGATGAGTTTGTTATCCCCTCTGTGGCTCATGGCTCTCATAATCCTTCCCCTCTATCTCTGGGGGGCGCGTCGCTATGGGTGGCATACGCAAGCTTGGCTCATGGTGAGCGTTTTCTTTTTGATCCTCTCCCTTGCCCGTCCCGTAATGAGTGAAAAACCGATCAGTGTCGAAGAATCGGGAAGCGATGTCATTTTAGCGGTCGATGTCTCGTATTCAATGAGGGCGACCGATATTGCTCCCACACGGCTGGATGCGGCGAAGAGGGTGTTATCCCAAATCATCGCGCAAGATAGAGAAGATCGCTTCGGGGTGCTTGCCCATACGACGAGTGCGATTATCCTCTCTCCACTGACGAAAGATATGGAGCTTCTCGAACACCTTTTTGCCTCGCTCGATGAATCGCAGATTATTACCAAAGGGACGGAGGTGATGAGTGCATTGGAACTTGCCCGTAAAATGTCCCATGCACAGCACCCGCTACTTGTTTTGTTCACCGACGGAGGGGATGAACTCTCGTATGAGGAAGAGGCGGCATACGCCGAGGAAAACGGTCTGCGGGTCTGTATCGTGATGCTCGCATCATCTCAGGGGAGCACCCTCCCATCCGATAACGGATCACTCAAAGATGAGGATGGTCATATCGTGGTGAGTGCACGTAACGATGCGATTAATCTGATAGCGGAACAAAGCGGGGGAAAAGTGATCGATGGAGCCGATGCGACGAGTGTGATCGAGTGGATCGAGCGGGAGCGGAGTGAAGATTTCGCGGGTTCTACAACCGTAACACGCTATAGAGAACTTTTTTATTTTCCTTTGGTGTTGGCACTGATCGCTTTTGTGCTCGCCTATACGAGTGTGGGGGAGAAAGTGACAAAAACGCTTATCCCTTTACTCGCGCTGGTGGGAATCAGCGCCAATGCAGGGCTGCTGGATTATCCCTATCAAACATTAGGGAGCTATGCGTATTCTCATGGCAATTATGAGCGTTCGGCTCAGTGGTATGGACGGATCGATTCGGAGAGGGGACGGTTCAATCGTGCCGCTTCTCTCTATAAAATGGGAAAATATCAGGAAGCCTTAGCGATATATCGTACGATACGCTCCGAAGAGCCTTTGTTCAAATCGAAGGTATTTTATAATATGGCCAATTGCCATATCCGCCTCAGTGAGTTTGAAAACGCTCGAATCGCGTTACTCAAATCGCTCACTTTGAGTTACACGCCTCAAGCCGATCAAAATCTCCGCGCGATTGCAGGGGCACAGGAGCAAAAATCGCTCAATGTCCGTAAAGAGAAAAAAGATCAATTCACCTCGGATGAGAACAAACCCACAGGTGAGGGGAAGAAAAGCAAAGAGGGGGGCGGATCGAATATGCAAAGCGATATTGCCTCCTCGGGTGCAGGAGATGCGGGGAAAAAAGCACAGGCTGATCCCCGTTTCTCAACCTCGCAAGGGAAAGCGGCTCTTAGCTCGAAGCAGTATGAATTGATCAATCAAAGGAGTGTCCATGAAACGAAACCTTGGTAGGCTGATCGTGCTGATGATCCTCAGCACGATCAGCGGATGGGGGGCAACCTATCAGTGGGAAATGCTCGAAGCACCTCAAACTCTTTATGTCCAGCAAAGCGGTGTAGTACGGTATGAATGTACCTTCTCGACGAGTGCGGCGGATTATACGATCGACTTTAAACCCTCAGGTACCGAAGAGTATCGTGCTTCAATCTTGACTCAGCGTGATCGGATCGTAGAGGGGAAACGGGTACAGACGTTTGATGTGCTGATTACCCCTTTAAAAGAGGGGAATATTGAGATAGTCTTGGAGGCGTTGATCCGCCACACGACCTTTGCCTCGATTGAGAATGCCTCCATCGGACGGGATAACGTCAAAAAATACGACTTCGATGATGAGACAGCATACCTGCCGAAAGTCATTATCAGTGCCAAACCTAACAGCGCGGCACTCAGCGGTGAGATGGCGTTGGAGGTGAGAATCGACAAGAGGAGTGTCATAGCGCATGAACCGGTGCATGTGAGTCTTTTTCTTCGTGGGCGTGGGAATCTCGATCAGTACGTACCCTATGAGCTAAACATCAGCGGAGTAAATATTTTCGCCGAAGAACCGATGCGCGATATCTCTCCCGATACGGCGGGATTTAGCGGGGAGATACGTCAGGAGTTTGCCCTTGTCAGCTCTAAAAGTTTTATTATCCCTTCGATCACCATCGATGTTTTCGACACGTCAACGCAAAAAATAAAACGGCTCCAAAGCGACGCGGCAGCGATCGAAGTGGTGCAGGGATATGAGCGATCGAATCTCTTAGACCCTCCCGCGTTGCGTGATTGGAGCGGTTGGATGCGATATACCCTTTATACGGGTTTAGTGATGGCGGGAGTTGCGCTGGGTGAGGCAGTGCGGCGGCTGTGGAAACTGAGACCACGGAGAAAGGTGAAGCGGTTTTGGGATGAGGCCAAAACATCCAAAGAGTTGGTGATGCTCCTCTCCCTTTCGGGAGAAAAACATTACGAAGAGGTGATTGAATTGCTCGAATCAGGGAGAGTGGATTTGCGTGAAGCTAAGAAGAGATTGAATATATTGTTTCACAATGATTCAGTGAAATAAGAAATGGTGTTTATAATGTCAAAAATATTATACAGTACATTATTTATCATTTTTACAGTCTCTTCTTATGCTGAATGTCTTGTAAATGTGCCTGAAGAGATAGCCGACAAAATTGCACACGGACACGCATGGACGAATCATGGAAGTGAGTTTTCTGAAAAAAAGAGAATAGCAAATATAGAAATGCCTGATACGCAAAAAATTGGTAATCCTGAAGAGTTTCAAAATCATATTCGTACGATTATGATGACTAAGACTCCTAAAATTATTCCGGGTAATCGTAAGGTTTATTGGGATGACAATACGGGAACAATCGTTTTTTATGATCCATTAAGCAATGATTGTGGAACGGCATTTCGTCCCAATGATGGAAAAGAGTATTACGAGCGTGTTTTAATGAGAAAAGAATCGGATAAAGATCGATCGAAAATGAAAGCATATCAGCCATCAACGAAAACGACATCACAGATGAGAAAAACAAGTAATTTTCAATGTGACGGTAGAAAGCATTGCTCTCAAATGAAATCATGTGAAGAGGCTACGTTTTTTCTCAATAATTGTCCTAATACAAAAATGGATGGGAATAACGATGGAATCCCGTGTGAAAAACAATGGTGTAACTAAAAGCTAAAAATAAACAAGGTAAACTCACAACAGATAAAGAGGAAAAATAATGATAGATGTAATTAATCAAATACGTTCCGAAGTGGCCAAAGTCGTCGTCGGTCAAGAGAAAATGATCGACGGATTGTTGATCGGATTATTGTGCGACGGTCATATCCTGATCGAGGGGATACCTGGGTTAGCGAAAACGACAACAGTTAAAGCTCTCTCACAAACATTAGGATTAGGGTTCAAACGGGTGCAGTTCACCCCCGATCTCCTCCCGAGCGATATTTTGGGTGCTGAGGTCTACGATCCGAAAGAGAACGGCTTTAAAATCAAAAAAGGGCCTATTTTTACCAATCTCCTCCTCGCCGATGAGATTAATCGCGCACCCGCAAAAGTACAATCGGCACTGCTGGAAGTGATGCAGGAGCGGCAGGTGACGTTAGGGGATGAGAGTTTTAAACTCTCCCCTCCGTTTCTCGTTATGGCGACACAGAATCCGATCGAGAACGAAGGGGTTTATCCTCTTCCTGAAGCGCAACTCGATCGTTTTATGCTCAAAATTACCGTCGGATATAACACCCCCGAAGAGGAGCTATCCATCGCACGGCGTGTCGGTTCGGGATTGGGTGAAGCCATTAATGCGGTGATTGATTCGGCGGCGTTAATTGCACTCAAAGAGAAAGTAAAAGAAATCCATATCGACGAAGAGGTGGAGAAATATATGATCAGCCTCGTCACCGCTACGCGTGAGCCGCAAGCGTTCGGATTGGGTGAGATCAAAGGATTTTTACAGTTCGGTGCCTCTCCTCGTGTGAGCATCGATATGTTCAAAGCGGTACGTGCCGTGGCATTTTTACGCGGCCGTGAGTTTGTAACTCCGAGCGACATCGCGCAGGTTATCAAAGAGCTGATGCGTCACCGCCTTGTCCTCTCCTACGAAGCGGAAGCAGAGGGGATCACGAGCGATGAACTGATCGAGAAGATCATTAAAGCGGTACCGATTCCGTAATGAAAAACAGCGCGCAAATTCTCCTTAAAGCCCGTCGTCAGATCATCGGGGATCGTATCGGAAATAACCCCTCGATGTTTCGCGGGGAGGGATACGATTTCATCGAACTGCGTGAATACGTCAGCGGCGATGATACCCGCCATATCGACTGGAATGTGACGGCGAAAATGGGGCGGCCGTTTGTCAAAGTGTTTCGAGAGGAGCGGGAACTTAATGTCCTCACCGTAGCACTGCTCGGCGGAGGGCTTCATTTTGGATCGGAGAAGTTTAAAATCGAGTCTGTTGCCGAAGCGGTGGCATTGATCGGATATTCGGCGGTAGCGAATGGGGATGTTTTTGGCCATTGTAACTATTCTGAGAGCCTACGCAACGAGATTCGCCCTGCGAAAAAGCGTTTTTCGGTACAGCAGGCGACACAGTCTGTTTTGGATGCGGAGATTTTGCATCATCGAATCGATCTACACCATACGATAAAAGAGCTGTAT
>DLUI01000029.1 GCA_002742695.1 Sulfuricurvum kujiense
GGGATATTGACCACCTGCTGCCAAAAGCTCCCTCCAAGCACCACCGCATCACCGAGCTTCGACGCTCCTAATCCTGCTGTGCCTATCTGAACGTCCCCGCCTCCCATCACCACGAGGGTATCACGGCTTAGTCCGGTTTGGGCAGAGGCCTCTGCACTGATATGACCTAACACCTCTCCGCTCTCGCGTATCGGGACAAATAGATCTTTCAGCCCGCATCTCTCGAACTCAGCTTTATCCCAAGTACGATTTTTCAGGCTAAAAGCTCCCGCTGTTCCCGCATTGGAAGGCTCAGACGCTAGCTCCCCGCTAAGCTTGAAAAGTATCCAATCACTGATCATCGTAAAATAGCGGGCTTTCTCATACACTGAGGGACGATTGTTTTTCAGCCACAGCAGTCTCGGTGCGGCAGAGAGGGCAAAGGTTTGCCCGCTGATAGCATAGCTCTCTCTTTCTAATGCTGGATATTCTTTTTTGAGATACGCAACTTCCGCACCTGAGCGACCATCGACATTCGCTACTCCCCATATCTCACGGTTATCGCCATCATAAACGACAATCCCCTCGCGCATACTCGAGGCAGAAACCGCCGCGATCTCGGCAGGGCTGATCCCTGAAGCAGTGATAGATTCTCGGATACACCGCTTAGCAAGTTCCCATCCACGTACAAAATCAAATCCCATCGATCCCACAATACCTGACTCGGCAATATGCTCCCACTCGTACTGTGCTATGGCAATTTGGTTTCCGAGGGTATCGAAAATAATGGCGCGGATACTTCCCGTTCCCGCATCGAGTACGAGAAAGTAACGGCTCACCGTAACTCTTTCATATTCAAAAAGAGCTCCATTGGGAGGCGCTTTTCTATAGTTCCCTCTATAGGACGGATATCAACGTTACAAATCGATTCTTTGAGTTCTTCGGCAAGTTTAAGCAACTCTTCTTTACTTTCGCGCTTTGCGATGCCCCGTGCAGAGCACCCAGAGTTATTTAAATGGTTATAGGTCATACGATACATGATTCAATCCAAAATAGTTATTTTGGTAAAAGAAGCAAAGAGAGTTCCAATAATATAAAAAAGATTATTTAAAAGTATACGGAGGAAAAAGAGGAAGAGCAGGTGTCGTTAGACGCCTGCCTCTTCGCGACGTTGGAGATAATCCCATTTTGCATCGACACGTGTTTGCCACTCATCGATAAGGTATTCGTATTGTTTGGTGAAAAGGTGTTTAAAACGCCCTTGTGCACCAAGATAATCACGTACCGGAATAATATTTTTCGGACGGTACGTGATGTTTAGCTGTGTTCCATTAATAATCTCATACAATGGGAAAACCAATGAATCGGTTGCCAAATCAGAGATAGAGATGGTATCTTCCGGAGCAAATTTCCACTCCGTCGTACACGCTGACATCGCATTGATATAAACGGGACCCTCAGCTGCAAACCCTTTTTGGATTTTAGCCACCATGTCTTTCCATTTGTTCGGAGCAACTTGAGCTACGTAAGGGGCACCGTGTGCCGCCATAATGGCCATCATATCTTTTTTGTTACGTTTTTCACCGTAGCTAACACGTCCTGCAGGAGTCGTCGTTGCCGATGCACCGATCGGAGTCGAACTTGAGCGCTGTCCACCTGTATTTGCATACACTTCATTGTCCAAACAAACGTACATCATGTTGTGTCCGCGTTCAAAACATCCTGAAATCCATTGGAATCCGATATCGTACGTCGCACCGTCACCGCCGAATGCAACAAATTTAGGGACACGATCCGGTTGTTTCAAACGCCCTTTGGTTTTAAGCGCTTTATACATCGCTTCCGCACCCGCTACCGCAGATGAGCCGTTTTCAAATCCGATGTGAATCCATGATGCATCCCAAGAGGTATACGGATAAACTGCCGTACATACTTCCAAACATCCTGTTGATGCTGCAAGAATCAAATCGTCATTAGTAGCATTGAGTACTTCACGAACGATAATCGAGTGAGCACAACCCGGGCAAAGAAGGTTAGCCCCTTCAAAGCGATCCGCCGAAGTGGAGAAGTCTTTGAGGTTTTTAATTTTTTTCATTTCTGACATTGGGGCTCCTTAGAAAAAAGAGAGTTTCGGTCCGCGAAGACCGATGTATTGTTGCAATGGAGTGGTTACTTTACCAGCATCCGCATTTGCTTTGAGATCCGTGAAGATACTCACTAAGTGTGCTTTGGTCAAATCACGTCCGCCCAATCCGTAGATATAGTTCGTAAGAACTGTTTTCGTATCGGTGTTGAACAATGACCCTGAAATCTCATTGAATAAGGCTCCAACAGTACCATGCGGGCTTGAACGATCCAATGCCGCGATCGCTTTAACATCTTTCAATACGGCTGCGATTTGCTCTAGCGGCCACGGACGGAAAACGCGGATACCGACGACACCCGCTTTGATTCCATGCTGAGCACGCATCTCTGCGGCTACTTCACGCGCCGTTTCTACCGATGTTCCCATACATACAACCGCTACTTCAGCATCGTCCATATTGTAAGTTTCAACAAGGTTGTATTTTCGTCCACTCAATTTTTCAAATTCGGCAAACGCCGCTTCAATTTTAGGGATAACCACTGTCATCAGGGCATGTTGTTGACGTGCTTTGTGCTCGAAATGCCAATCTTCTTCCGTTTGAACCCCATGGGTTACCGGATGATCCAAATCAAGCATGTCATTCATCGGTTTATACTCACCAACAAAATTGAATGCTGCCTCATCGCTCAGAGTATGAACCCCTTGCGCTGTATGAGAGGTCATAAATCCGTCTTGGTGAACCATTGCCGGCAAACGAACATCATGATCTTCAGATACTTTGAAAGCGATGAAGTTCAAATCGTACGCCTCTTGCGGGCAATACGAATCGAGTTGAATCCAGCCGCTGTCGCGTCCCATATACATATCAGAGTGGTCACCGTTAACGTTAAGCGGCGCACCGATAGCACGGTTTACAACATTCAAAACGATCGGCAAACGCATTCCAGATGCAGAATACAACGTCTCTACCATCAAAGCAAACCCTTGCGAGCTGGTAGCCGTTGCGACACGTCCCCCCGCAGCTGCCGCACCGATACAACATGACATTGCACCATGCTCAGATTCGGTCATAACAAATTCGCCGTCTACATAGCCGTTTGCCGTAAATCCGGCATAATTTTCTACGATAGGGGTTGATGGAGTAATCGGGTATGCAGCAACAACATCCACTTGCACTTGGCGAAGCGCATGGCTCGCTGCCATATTACCGTCCCAAACCTCGATATCGCGTAGTTCCATAGTATCAGCCATTAGTCTTCCTTTGGTTCTTCTGATTGGTCTTTTTTCTCTTTTTTAGGCCATTCGGCAAGTGCCGCTTCTTCATCTTTTTGTTCTGAGAACATCAAAAGAGATTTCGGGTTTGTAGGACAAACCTGAACGCAGATCCCGCACCCTTTACAGTGGTCAAAATCGATACCGACCATTTTTTTATCACGTGAAATGATCGACATATCAGGGCAATATACCCAGCAAAACTGACAATCGATACAATAATCTTTGTTGAACAAAGGTTTTTCAATACGCCAATCCGCTACGCTCGCCGTAAATGAGCTTGATTGTGAGTAGGGGCGGTTTTCGGGAAGTGTTGTTGCGATATCCGTTACGGCTCCGTCAAACGTTCGGAGCATGGCACCGATTTCGAACTCATCCCATCCTTTTTTTTCCATCATGTGCTCCTTATTTCACTTCATCATACGCGCGTTGAATCGCGATCATGTTGGCATCGATAATTTTTTGTGGCAATTTTTTAAGTACACGAATCATATTCTCTTTGAAAAAATCCATGTCATACATTCCCGATATTTTCATCAACGCACCCAACATAGGGGTATTAGGTATCGCCTTTCCGATCGTCTCCTGAGAGATTTTGATACAGTCAACGGTATACACTTTTTTACCGGCAAGCTTCGGTTGAGATGCAACCAACTCCTCCGTACTCATATGTGTTGTAATAATGTAAGTTGTATTCTCTTTTTCATTTGCCGTAATGTCTGCAACGTATACCAATGCAGGGTCGATAACCAAAACATAGTCAGGACTCATAAATTTTTCGTGATTTAAAATGACTTTGTCATCGACACGATTGTACGCTGTCATTGCAGCTCCACGTTTTGCTGATCCGTAAAACGCAAATGCCTGTACATGCTTACCGGTGGTAGATACAACATCGGCTAGACCTTTTGCACCGGTTACGGCACCTTGTCCGGCTCGACTATGCCATCGAATCTCTAGCATGAATTCTCCCTCTGACTTAAGTTTAAGTTGAATTTTATCAATACGTGTATTCTATGAAAGTTGCTCTTAAATGTAGCTTTTCAGTCGTTGTGAGCTGCAAAACCAAAGATAAAATGTTACTTTCATCCCCTCTGCGCGATATATTTTACCGCTTCAAGAGCATTGGGTTTTATAATATCTGTTAATGTTAGCAATTGTTCTGCATTATCGTATCCGCTCGTAACAGCGACACATTTTATTCCGGCACGATTGGAAGCTTCTATGTCAAGTCGGGTATCTCCGATCATCCACACACTCTGTATAGGATTTCCCATCTGCTCAAGTGCTTTAAAAATTGGTTCGGGATGAGGCTTTGGATTGTCAACATGCTCACGTCCTACCAAAACCTCGAAATAGTGCATCATCTCAAAATACTCCATCAGTTCACGCGAATAAAGCCCTGTTTTTGTCGTCACAATTCCTAAACGGGCAAACAAGGAGGCTTCATGCACTGCTTCCAATGCTCCCGGCAATAACATGGTCTTTTGCCGTGAAATTTCCCGATAATAGAGTTTATAGGTCGCCACGTGCGCATCAATCGCTTCGGATTCAACTCCGACACCCTCAAACATCGTCTCCAAAGTATGCCCTATCTGCGAGGTGATCATCGCATCGCTGATGCCGCTTTCAGACCCATGGGTTCGCAGGGAGTGGTGAAAACTCTCCAAAATCGCTTCGGTCGAATCGATCAGCGTCCCGTCTAAATCAAATAAAATCACTTTTTTCATTTTTTTTCCCAATCGATATAATTTTCCCAAATGCCGTTAATACTCGGTTTTATCCCTTTGATCGATCGGCTATAGACATTGATCTCATTAGGGATCACCAAAAAGAGATACGGGTTATCCCCTGCAATTTGAGCAAAAATTTGCCGCTGCAAGGAGGCAATCCTCTCCGGATCGGTCGAATTTTCCATCTGTTCTATCAGAGTGTCGGTACGCGCCGAATGGTACCCCACAAGATTAAACCCTCCGGGAACATCGCTCTCAGAGTGCCAGAGAGCATACGGATCGGGGGTCAGCGACAGGGACCACCCCAACAACACCGCATCAAATTCTCTAGGGGCTACCACCGTATTCAAAAACGCCTGCCACTCCATCACCCGAAGTGTCACTTTTACCCCGATACCATGAAGCTGCTGCTGCAAAATCTCGGCGGCATACGGACGGATCGCATTCGAGTTTGACGTGGCAATCTCAAATTCCAGCGGATGAGCGGCATCGTACCCTGCGGCTTTGAGGAGCGCTTTTGCTTTTAGCAAATCACGCTTGGGAGCTTTGACACTTTCATTAAATCCTTTGCTTCCCGGCAAAAAAGGGCCGGTACAAACCTTGCCATGCTTTAAAAACAATACGTCGATCAAAGCCTCACGATCAATCGCCAAGGAGAGAGCTTCTCGGACTCTGGAATCTTGAAACTTTTTCAGCCTGAGGTTAAATCCCAGATAGGTATAACTATGGGAGGGGAGTTCCAACGTTGCAAATTTTTGATGAAACGATCTGTCCAACTGCCGTTCATACTGCATCGGCTCCAGTGAACTTACATCGATTTGACCCGATTTCAGCATCAGAAATCGGGTCATCGGGTCGCTGATGACATGAAAGACAATTTTCTGAATCTTCGGAGGATGCTCGAAATAATTCGGGTTGGCTTCCAAAACAATCTGTTTGGAAAACTCCAGCTTTTTCAGGATATACGGCCCTGTTCCGATAGGCGCGGTATTGAATCGTGAACCCATTATATCTTTTTCATTTTTGAGAATATGACTTGGGACAATCCCCATCATCCATATTTCCAACGCTTTAAAATAGGGGGTTTCATACACGACGCGAAGGGTATACTCATCAATGACTTTGACCGCTTTAATAACCCTGAAATCGGAAGCGTAGGGGGTTATGGTCGTCGGCGATTTAATCAGATTATAGGTGAACAAGACATCCCTAGAGGTAAATGGCTTACCGTCATGCCATTTTACCCCGCGACGAAGCTTGAACTCGATCTCTTTCGGAGTGATAAAACGGTAGGACTCGGCCAAATCCCCGATGATTTTGTGACCACTCTCGTCGTATTTGACAAGAGAATTAAAAACAAATCCGGCGATAGACGAACTTGCCGAATCGGTGGCAATCAGAGGGTTAAGACGTGCAGGGTTAGAGGAGGCACTTAGATGAAGTGTCGATGCGATGAGCCAAACACTCTGTAAAAGAAGTAGTAAAAGTTTCAATCCGTGCTCATTTTTTAGGTGAGATTATAGCATTACTCGAGAGTTATCTATTTATACCCTATAATTGCGTATCATTAATTATTAGGAACCTGACTGTATGCTTCGTGAACTCCTCAAAATTTATCTCCTGTTTATCGCACTCTTTTTTCTCGGACGGCTGGGACTGTATGGCCTCTACTTCGATCGTTTAGAGGATATCAGCTTTAGTGAATCGCTGTTATCGTTTCTGTACGGGTTAAAACTCGATACAATGGCCGCTTCGATCATTCTTATCATTCCGGCTCTTTTGCTCTCCATTACCCCTCAGGTTCTCGCGAAATATGTAGGACGCTTTCTGAACGGTTACGTCCTTATTTTTCTACTTATCGCTTTGTATATCGAAAATGCGACCTTCCCGTTTGTCGCTCAATACGATGTCCGCCCGAACTACCTTTTTATTGAGTATCTCAAATACCCCCAAGAGGTCACCTCGATGATCCTCAAAGAGTATCCGTTGCAATTGGCTGTTGCACTCGGGATGCTCATTGTAATGGCGTGGGGGTATCTCCGTTTTTCACCGCTGCGTTTGGTTGAAGCGATCCAAACACCTCTATGGAAACGGCTCCTTTTGTTTCCGATTGTAGTTGCCGTTCTTTTCATCGGAATCCGCTCCTCATTCGGTCATCGCCCAGCCAACATCTCCGATGCCCTCTACAGCACTAACCGTATGGCAAACGAAATTGCCAAAAACTCCCTCTACTCCATCGGATACGCCTACAAGAGCTATACCAGAGAAGAAAATTTGGTGAAGCCGTACGGGAAAATAGGGCTTAGCGAAGCGTATGCACGGGTAGGGGCAAAGCTCCATCTAATTGGGAGCGGTGAACGCCCCTTTAGCCGCCTTGAACCGACCCATTTTCCCTCTCAAAAACCTAAAAACCTCGTCATATTTATCCAAGAATCGATGGGGAGCCAATTCGTAGGATTTAGCGGAGGGGACGCTACTATCACCCCGAACCTCGAAAAGCTTTCCCATGAGGGGATCGCTTTTACCAACCTCTTTAGCAACGGGACGCGCAGTATCCAAGGGTTGGCGGGGATGAGTTCGGGATATTTGCCGCTTCCGGGTGAGGGGGTCGTAAAGCGTAATAAATCCCAAAGCGATTTTTTCACCGTCGCGTCTCTTCTCAAACCGCTTGGCTACAAATCGAGCTTTATTTACGGCGGCGAGGGGCGATTTGACAATATGCGCAGCTGGTATATGGGGAACGGCTTTGATGAAGTGATCGAACAAAAAGATTATGAAAACCCTGGTTTCGTCAGTACATGGGGGGTCAGTGATGAAGATTTGGTCCTCAAAGCGAACGAAAAATTTAAAGCACACGCCCTCAAAGGAGAAAAATTTGTCAGCGTGATGTTCTCATCCTCCAACCACTCTCCGTTTGAACTGCCCGAGGGAAAAATAGATTTTATCTCCGGAAAACCGAAACAGGGGGTCGAAAATGCGGTTAAATACGCAGACTTTGCCATCGGACGTCTTTTTGAACTTGCCAAAAAAGAGTCGTATTATAAAGATACCGTTTTTGTCGTCGTTGCCGATCATAATATCCGCGTCTACGGGGATGATCTTGTCCCCGTCACTATGTTTCATATTCCCGCCCTTATCATCAGCGAGGGGATAAAACCTCAAAAATATGAGACCCTCTCCACCCAGCCCGATGTCTTAGCCACCGCGTTGGATCTTATCGGTGTCAATCTCACCTATCCTATTTTAGGTCACTCCATTTACGGTGATAAAAAGCAAGAGGTAGCCCTGATGCTGTTCAATGATAGTTTTGCCCTTCGCCACCATAATAAAGTCGCGATCATTCAACCCAACAAAGGGGCCGAAACGTTTATCTATGAGAAGGATCGCCTACTCCCGGTAGCTCATGACAAAGAGCTCGAACGTGACGCGTTGGCGTTTGTAACGGTCATGGATGATATGTACAATAAAAAGCTTTACCGATGAAGAAACTACTCTATTGGGGATTGGGGAGCGCGATACTACTGCAGTTCATCAGACCCGATTTTCATAATCCGAAGGTGGATGACGCTGCTGCGTTACATACGGATGCAAAGACGATGAGTATACTCAAAACCTCATGCTACGACTGCCATTCAAGTGAAACAGTATACCCGTGGTACCACAATGTTGCTCCACTCTCTTGGGTGATGTCCGCCAATATAGAAGAGGGACGAGCGGCACTTAATTTTTCACATTGGGAAGCCATAGATACTAACGTAAAGTTAGAGCGATTAGAGCGTGCAAAAAAACTGATTAGAAATGAGATGATGCCAAAAAGCGACTATCTTTTGATGCATGAGAATGCTGTTTTAACGAATGAAGATAAAAAAACGCTTGAACAATTTTTTGATTCAGAAATAAAAAAGCTGTAGAGTTTATACAAAAAGAAGAGAAGAAAATCTTTTCCCAAAGAGGGAAAAGAGAACGATTAACGTTTTGAGAATTGAGGAGAACGACGCGCTTTGCGTTTACCCGGTTTCTTACGCTCAACGATACGTGAGTCACGTGTAAGCATACCAAACGGTTTCAAGATAGCACGGAAAGACGGATCAAATGTGCAAAGTGCACGAGAGATACCGTGACGAAGTGCATCAGATTGTCCTGAAAAACCACCACCCATAGTTGAAGCAGTGATGTCTACTGATGTATCTTGTTTAGTCAAAGAAAGCGGTTGAGTAACACGCAATTTTTTTGCTTCAAGACCACCGAGCCATGCGTCGAGGGAAAGACCGTTTACAGTGATTTTACCTGTACCCGGAGCAAGCCATACTTTAGCGATCGAAGATTTTCTTCTGCCGGTTGCATACGTTTTTGCCATCGTTTATCCTTACTTAGCGATCTGTGCAGAGTGAGGGTGTTCAGCACCTGCATAGATTTTTAGTTTTTTCAACATCGCACGACCTAATTTTGTTTTAGGAAGCATACCGCGAGCTGCGAGTTTAAAGAGTTTTTCTGGGTTAGTCGCCAAAAGCTCTGTCATTTTTACACTTTTAACGCTACCGAAGTAACCGCTGTGCGTGTGATATTCTTTTGTAGCCAATTTTCCGCCACCGTTAATTACGATTTTAGATGCATTGATAATAATAACAAAGTCACCACAGTCAACATTTGGTGTAAAGTAAGGTTTGTCTTTTCCGCGAAGACGGGCAGCAACATCAGTCATCAAACGACCGAATGTTTTCCCTTCTGCATCGATCAAAACCCATTTACGGTCGATTTGCTCAGGTGAAGCAATTTTAGTAAATTTCATCTTGAGTCTCCTTCTAAAGTCTCTATAAATAGTGGCGCAATTGTACCAGCTTAAACTTATAATCTGCTTAAATTAAGTTTTTTATAAGCACTTAATCCATTCACACCGATCATCCAAGAGATAACACAAATATCCCTCGGTTTCGCCACCTGTGGATAGGCGTATCGCTTCGCAATAACGGGTGACCTGTTCGCGATGTTTCTGTTCCTCTTCGCGTCCGCTTTTGTAATCGATGATGACCCACCCTTTTTCACCCTCTACCAGAAGATCAATGACCCCGAGATTCCCCTTATGGCGTATCATCTGCTCTTTACGCACATTCCCCTCTATTAAGCGGTGAAACGTTTCATCGCCGATCAAAAACCCTACTCTCTTTTCAATCTCTTCCATCGCACCGAGAGCGAGCACTGCACCATAACGGTTGCGGGTTGACTCAAGTGCGATAGTGAGGGATGCAGAGGTAAAATCTCCCATCATCTCTAGCGTATAGTGAAGTGCCAGTCCAAATTGAACCGCCGCATAATCGTGTGTTGCCTCTTTATGAGCCCGGAGAGTCGCTTCTTGTGTACCGAACACTAACCCTTTAAAAGGGGCTGCTTTTATCGGTTCCGCAGGGGAGGTTTTTTGTGTTTGTACCTCTAACTCTCCCCGCACCGATGCAGTCAATTCCAACGGATCAAACCATGAGCTTTTCATTTTGGTTATCACCATCAGTGATTCCACGGCACGGGTCAATGCCACATACAGCGCGTTAAGCTGATCTTCATCCGAAGCTCTCTTCTCCGCCTCCAATGCCTTAGCGTAGTCAGGATCAAGTGCTTCACGCCCTTTGATACGATAATGGATCCCCCGAAGCTGCGCCCCCTCATACTCATAGACGATAGCATCGTTATGGCTTCTCGCCGTTCCGAGTCGATCGAGGACAACAACGTGCTCAAACTCCAGCCCTTTGGACTTGTGTACCGTCATAATCCGAATCCCTTTAAGATCACTCTGAGGAGAGGTGCTTTCCAATCGGTCAATCTCAAAAACGACCTCTTCGATATCACGATATCCCCGCAGCACTTCGATAAACATCAGAGCACTTTTATCCGCAATACGAAATCTTCGAACAAAGGCGATAGCAGCGGTCGATACCTCATCCATACCCATTCGCTCGATCTGCTCACTCTGAACTCCGAGCAGTGCCGCACAATTAGCGCGGTAGATCGACTCACCGAAATAGCAAAAGCGAAGATACTCGATAATAGCGCGGACACTCCGCTGTGCTATAAGACGCGCGGTCGTCTCGGTCACCACATCATATCCCCTAGCACTCAATGCCTCTTCCACCGCACTGCCGTCTTTGTTGGTCGCTGTCAAAACAGCGATCTCTTCGGGAGCGACCCCTTTAGTGATCAATAATGCAATATGCGCACTGAGGGTTTCGAGGAGATCATCGCTGCTTACCACCTCGACATATCCTCCGCGCAAACTTTGCGGACTTTGTTGAGGAATATACCCCTTGATTTTTCCCTCAAAAGAACGGTTGACAAAATCGACGATCTCACTGCGGGAGCGATAGTTCACCTTAAGCGGTTCCAATCGTACATCGAACAATTCGGCAACTTGGTGAAACAGCGCGCTCACCCCTCCGCGAAAACGGTAAATCGATTGTTTTACATCTCCGACGAAAAAGAAGCTCCCCCCCTCATTCACCCCGATACCGGAGCGGATCTCTTC
>DLUI01000139.1 GCA_002742695.1 Sulfuricurvum kujiense
CGATCTTGATCTAGATTTCAGAATATTTGTCATCTTTGATCGTAAAATGGGCAAACGCACCTTCGACACTGAGTGTATTTTTATACTTTGTTGCCGTTAATCTGACTGCTTTTGTCTCCAAATTACAAACGGCGATACGAAAATTCGATCCCATAAAAGGTTCCACAATACAGACAATATTCCCCTCTACTTCGCGTGTTGCATGTATTATCCCTTGTAAATTATGAAAAAAATACTTAGGATAGCTCAGAGGAGTGATTTCGACGACCTCAGAATATCTTTTTTTATCCAATGTACTCGCAATGGTGGCAGCATCCTCAAAATTATCAAACTGTACGCACCAATTATCAAAAACTTTATTAAAATGGTTTAGATCTTCATCTAAAAACCCACCTGCCGGCGATTGCAAAGCATAAATACTCATAATAAATATACCTTTTTTTTATTCTCTAGTACAATCTAATCGATCTGATAGCAGCAATAGGTGTCAAGTGAACCTTTTCGGAAAACTGATTTCCTTTTGATTGCTCGTGAGTCTGAAACGGATCGAGGGTGATATTGGTTTGTTCGACTAAATTTTCCCTTTTTCGTACAACCGTACAAAAGCCTCGACGATGTGCGGGTCAAACTGCTTTCCGACTTCGTCTTTGATATACTCGATTGCCCTCTCTTTTTCCCATGCGGTTTTATACGGTCTTGCATTCACAAGGGCATCATACACGTCTACGACGGATACCATCCTGCCGCTAAGCGGTATATCTTCACCTTTGATCCCATAGGGATATCCGGTTCCGTCGTATTTTTCATGGTGAGAGAGCGCTATTTCAGCTTCAAGTGCAAACCGCTTGTCACTGTGCAAAATCGTTTTACCTCTTTCGGTGTGTATACGCATGATACGCATCTCTTCCTCATCGAGTTTTCCCGGCTTTTGCAGTATGCTGTCGGGAACCGCAATCTTGCCAATATCGTGCAAAATTGCCGCTCTGCTGTAGCGGATCGCTTCATCCTCGCTAAAACCGAGTTCCAACGCCAACAGCAGCGTCATATGTTCAATCCGTTTGATATGTTCTCCGGTTGTTTCGTCTTTGTATTCAGACGCAACCGCCAATATGTTGATCGTCTCTATATGGTCTTTTGAGAGGATATCGTAGAGATCTATGTTTTTAAAGGATGTGCAAATCTGAAGTGCCATAAGTCCCAATAAATCGGCAAAATACCCGTTCAATCTGAAATCTCCGAAGGCAAAAACAATAGCCATTGTCCCCTCAGAGTCTTTTATCGGTATGATAAACCTATCTTTTTCCAGAAAAAAGAGTTTGTGTTCTTCCCTGATTTTCTCAAGGATCTCTTTGATGACCGGTTCAATATTGCGTTTCTCTCCCGTTGTGCAGTATTTGCTGCAGTTGATACATACCTTGTATTCGCCCTGTTCATCCACGGGGAATACGGCAAAAGCATCCAACAGCCTTAGATTTGAGCTATCGACAAGCGAGATAAATTTCGTCAAAACTTCCAAAGTATGGTTAAAAAAGTTTTCAAATGAATCGATGGTAAAAATATTGACCGCCGACTTGGCCAAATACGAAAGCGCCTCTTTTTGCGTCTGAAGTTCGGTCAATCGGACATAGTCTTGTATCCCTGTTCGTATACACGTATAGAGCTTGGTTTGGGTTAGCTCCGTCTTTTCTTTGTAGTCATTGATGTCGAAATGATCGATAACAAACTTTTCAGGAGCCTGTCCCGGCTGTCCGGTACGCAAAATAATGCGGATCAGATTATTGTTGATCTCGTGACGGATAAAGGTGACAAGTTCGAGTCCCGCATCATCGGTTTCCATAACGACATCCAGCAAAACAAGGGCTATATCATTATGATTTTTTAGTATTTCTTTTGCCTCTTTTGCACTCATCGCATGGAAGAACTCTATCTCTTTTTGCGCGAATGCAAACCCCTTTAACGCAAGTTTGGTGACGTCATGAATAGACGCTTCATCATCTACGATGAGTACTTTCCACGTACCAAGCGTTTGCTTCTCGCTCGAAACATCCCGTTTTTTCAAAAATCCAGCCATACTCTAACTCTTTAATAATGTAATATAAAAGTGCACACCGCACCCTTTTTCACTCTCTACCCTCACAGAACCGCCGAATGAACCGGTGATCAGGTTATACACGATACTCAATCCAAGCCCGCTCCCGCCTCGCCCCCTTTTTGTCGTCACAAAAGGCTCAAAGACCTTATCTTTCACACTCTCATCGATACCTATGCCGTCATCGATGTATTCCATATCCAGACGATCCCCTTTATCGATAACTTTTATCATTATTTTACCGCTCTCTCTGCCTTCAAACGCATGTACAAGCGAATTTTGAATCAGGTTGGAGATTATTTGGGCAAAAGAGCCGGCGTAGCTGTTGACGATGATGTTTTCCGGACACTCCAGTTCGACGACGGCCACACTCTTTTTGAGCTGCGGTCTCAGCGTTCTAATGATCTCTTCCAAATATTGCTTAACGTCAAATTCCCGCTTTTGATCGCTCGTCTCATCTACCGATATTTGCTTGAACCCTCGGATAAGCCTTGCCGCATTTTCCAGATTCTGCAACAACAAGCTGCAAGCGTCAATCGAACTTTCCAAAAACTCTTTCAAATCCTCTTCGGTTAACTCTTCGGACTCAAATGAGTGCTTAATGCTCTTGCAGTTGTCCAGTATCATCGACGCGGATGTGATAGAGACGCCCAACGGCGTATTCACCTCATGAGCTACCCCCGCGACAAGCGATCCCAGAGACGCCATCTTCTCTTTTTGAATAATCTCCGCTTGCATCTCTTGGAGTTTGGCATAGCTCTCTTTTAGCTCTTTGTCTTTTTGTTTGATAAGCAAAAGAGCATGGTCGTAATTCTTATGGATGCGCTGACTTTGATCTACCGCCTGCTTTAAGATCGTCACTTGTCTTTGAAGCTCGACTACATCATCACTCATTCAAATTCCCAGATGCGGATACAAAATATCCAGCCCGCAGTTGAGATTTTCCAGATACTCTATGGCAGAGGGGACGTCGCCTTTTGAGATGATCGAGCCGTGCTGCGGCAGTATCGCTTCGATAGAGACGTTTTGGAGTTTTTCCACAAACCCTTTGCACGCAATATTCGAAGCGATATAGTCTTTATGAAAAATATCCAACCCTGAAATATGCCCTTCAAAATCATCCGTTACCAGTTTCCAATCCGAATCAATAGCCGCCCACACGTCACCGGAGAGTAAAAAGCCGCTTACGGGATCGTACGTGGCGAAAGCTCCCGGAAAATGCATGAAAGGGCACTCTATAAACTTCAAAGCACTGCTACCGTAAGGAAATTCCGTATCATCGGCAGCGTCAAATCGATCATAATCGCTTTTTCCATAATAGGGGAGAAGTACGTGCGTTCTGGGAGTAGAAACGATTTTTAGCGACGGATTGAAGTCCAACCAATCGACCATAGCCGCACATACGTCGGGGTCTTGATGACAAAGGACGAGGGCTTTCACATTTTTCGGGTCGATGATCTTGGATACCGCATCCTTGACCGATTCGAAATAAGCTCGATGACCCGGATCGACGAGTATAGCTGCATCCGCATCTTTTATAAGATATACATTGCTTCTAAACGCCGTATTCTCATTGATCCCTACCCACCAGACCGAATGTTCACCGCTTTCAAAAAGCTTTATAGGGGGAGTTGCTACCGTACCGTTGCTAAGACCCGACAATAAATTATTCACAGCCGTCCTTTCCATTAAATTGATGCCTGAAACCAATGCTACTAAAGAGTATATAGTATAATAAATCTCATTAATTTGAATGCATCAGGAAGAGGATCTTTTCATATTAAACAAGATCACCGCCGCAAATGCCATCAAACATCCAAACAGTGTCGAGATTGCCAACGTCTCGCCGTACACGACCCAACTCGACACGATAGCCCCCACGGGGACGATAAACATAAACACCCCCGTTCGGTGTGCCCCCACTTTCCCTGCCGAGATGAAATAAAGGGCGGTGCTAAACGTCCCCGGAATCACCCCGATAAAGAGGATCGTCCACCAGAACACCGCGTCATACGCCCCGAAATCAAAAGGACGGTGCGGCAGAGCAAAGAGCATATTGATAAACGTCGTAATCCCAAAAACGACCAAGGTATAAAACATCAGATGCGCACGATCCGCCGCTTTTTGTGAGACCACCGTCACCAGCGCCCACACAACCGCACATCCGAGGAAATAAGCACTATCGACATTCAAGAACGCAAACCCGTCAAACGGTACGCGAAGCAGTATCAACGCTCCGAAAATACCGATAGAGAGTGCGCCGATTTGGCGAATGGATACCTTGGTTCCCAAAAATGAGATGGAGAGGATATAGGTGATGATAGGAGCGAGCGACGTAACCATCGTCCCGCCATAACCCGCATCCCCGTGCGAAAGTCCCGCGAAAAAGAGATAATTAAAGAGAGATGTCAAAATCCCCGCGATCACCATATACATCAAACCTGCTCTATCGGTTTTGAGGGGTGTTTTCAAATACCAGATAATGGGAATGATGCTGATAAACGAGATCGCATAACGCCAAAAAGCGGCAACTTCGGCATTAGAGTGTTCCGCCGCCACTTTCCCCGCCGTCCACGCAAACCCCCAAAAGAGCATCGCGACGATCATCCATAGTACGTATTTAGTGGTGTTTTTAGACTCATTCATGTGTATAACTTTCAATATAACTAATCAAACACTCCACACAATCGAGATAGTCTTGAGCATCCCCCGATGCTTTTGCCGAGAGGATTGCCCCCTCTAATGTGGATGTCGTAAAAAGGGCGAGTTTAGCCGTATCACAAGAGCGTAATTCGCCGACACTAACCGCTTTATCGAAAATAATTTTGATACTTTGACGGAATTTTGCGTATATCTCTTTCATCGCTACATTAAAATCTTCATCGATATTGGACATCTCCTGAACGATGTTTGCGACCGGACATCCGCGACGAAAATCTCGTTGTTTGAGATCCCGCAAACCCTCAAAAAAATGCGCTAGATAATCACCCTCCCCTTTAGCTATTGCCAAATAACGGGTTCCGAACCGCTCCGCAATCTTCTCTTTTATTGCGGAGAGAGCCATCTCTTTTTTGTTGGGAAAAAAGTGGTACATTGACCCTTTATGTACCCCCGCATTGGCGAGTATATCGGCGAGTGCCGCACCTTGATAGCCGTGCGAATAGACCTCTTCATAGGTAGCGTCGATCAGTTTTTGTCTTGTATTTTGTTCCATATTGAAATTATAACACACTACTTGACTATTCGGTCAAATCGTTTTATAATGCCACTTGACCAAATAGTCAACATCATCCAAAAGGATTCTCATGCCACTCATTCAAACCATAGCACCCGAAGAAGCGACAGGTGAGTTAGCGAAACTCTACACCATCATCGAAACGATGCGCGGGAGTGTCGGCAACAATGCCAAAATGTTCAGCGTCTCTCCTGAGTTGTTGCGTCAGCAAATGGATTTCATCAAATTTTACATGAACCACCCTACTCTATCTATGCCGCTTCTCGCCGCAATCCGCATCATGGTTTCGAGTGGCGAAGAGTGCCAGTTTTGTATCGATTACAATACGGGGATGTTGATCAATATGGCGGGATGGAGCTTCGATCAGGTAGCAGAAATGCGAAACGATCCGAATGATGCAAATCTGCCTGAACGTGAAATAGCGATGCTCAACCTTGCGATTAAAGCGATACGTAACGCTCACGGTGTAAGTGTAAATGATCTCGATACGTTGCGGGAGATGGGATGGAGTGATAGTGATATTCTCGATGCGGTAAACCATGCAACGCGAATGTTGGCGACCGATATTATTTTTAATACGTTCAAGATAGAGAATAACGGATGAATCGCAGAGATGCACTCAAAATAGCGGCACTGTTTGCCGCGAGCGGTGTCATCGCCGATACGGTTCCGATCAAAAGTCAAAATAGCAAAAAACGGGCACTCCTCGTCATCGATGTCCAAAACGAATATTTTACGGGGCTTCTCCCCGTGACCTATCCGCACAACAGCACCTCCAATATCGTCACGGCGATCCAAGCGGCGAACAATGCGCATATCTCCATCGTCATGGTACAACATACATCAAAGGCGAAAGCGTTTGTAAAAGGGACACACGGATGGGAATTACACGAGAGTGTGAAAAATGCCAAAACGGCGCACACGATCGAAAAAACAATGGCAAGTTCGTTCGTCGGTACTGATTTGGAAGAGTGGCTTCGTAAAAACGACATAGACACCGTCGTTATCAGCGGCTATATGACCCAACACTGCTGTGATACGACAGCGCGGTACGCACATCATTTAGGTTTCAACGTCGAGTTTTTATCGGATGCGACGGGAACACTCGCATTTGAGAACAAAGCGGGTAAGGCTACGGCTGAAGAGTTGCACCGAGCCACCCTTGTGGAGCAGGCTTTTCGATTTAGCAACATTATGAGTACGCGAGAGTGGATTGAGGCGATAAGGGTTTAACCTACTGAGTCAATTATTTAGATTCTATTTTTCTTAGAATTAAAATTGAAAATCTTCTTATCGTTCTAAAATATATCCCTATTTTGACAAAAACAGCGAAGAGGGATATAATTTACAAAAATACAAAGGGGTCTAAATGGCAAAGCAATCGATTGCACACGTACGCGGTATCCGTTTAGATACCCGACATATCCGAAAAACAAAAGAGCCGTTGTTACATTTGCGACAAATCATCAACCGTAATATCGAGCGACACTACTCTCTTACGGATATTACCAAAGCTTTTGAGGGAGAGGATTATCACGAAAAAAATGAAGATCAAAAGCTGATACTTGACCGTTTTTTCGCAGAAGCCGACGAAAGTGATTTGAGTGAACTACTTGCCACTTCGCAGTTAGATAAACAAAGTATCGCGAATCTCTATCGAACTTCTTCACACTCAAAGAATCCTTTAGATACCCGTTGGGATACTGTCTTGGAGATCACGATAGAGCGTCAACCGAAAAAATTTGCGGTCAAAAGAACAAAGGCTGCTGATTTAATCGCAAAGAGACGATCCGTTGCATGACTTTCACATTCAGCAACGATTGCTTCATGCAGCGTTAGCGTTGCTGGATGAAAAAAATATCACTGCTTTCGCCTTTGGCGGAGGGACGGCTTTAAGCGCTTTTTACTGGCATCATCGTTATTCGACCGATATCGATATATTCCTCTATCCTGACGGCTCATCTGATCGGCTGGATAAGCTGCGCCGCGATTGGTCAGATACAATAGAATCCATCTTCTCTTCTATAGGGTACAGCGGTGTAATGCGTGCTCCAGGCTATTATCTCGAATTCACTATCGACGATCAAAGCAAAATCCAGTTTTTTGATGTCAATCCCTATACACAAACTCCCTATACTATGGAGCATCTTTGGGGACATACCCTTAATATTGAAACCCCCGCTGAAATCATCGCTAAAAAAATTCATTATCGAGGAAGCAAGGGGCATCCAAGAGATATTTTCGATATTGCCGTAGCCGTCCATCACGACCCGACCCTTTTTTCAGACTTAACTTCGCTAGGAAGAATCAACGAAGATGATTTAAATATTTTCTATGCCACGCTCTCTAATATTTGCTATGATGAAGAAAAAACACAAGCGTACCATCGAGATATCAGTGCAATGACTCCAAATCATGAATATCGAGTACTATCTTTAGGGGCACCTGAATATCTGCTTGATTTTGTCGGAACGTTGTTATCATTACGGGAGACGAAATTAGAGAACGATGAATTGAGAATTGCAGAAGAATGCTGCTATGAAGATATGGTTGAAAAGATCTCTGAACACAACCTCTTATAACTTTATGATTTTTAGACACGCCACCTACAACGACATTCCCACCCTAACCTCTCTCCTAAACCGCTCATATCGCGGTGATAGCTCCCGCACGGGATGGACGACCGAGGCGGATCTCCTCAGCGGTAAACGAATCGATGAAACAGGGATACTCAAACTGCTAAATGATCCCGATTCTCTGATCCTGATCGCCCAATCTGAGGAGTCGATCCTCGCTACCATCCATGCTCATCATGAAACCGAAAACGTCCATTTCGGATTGTTTGCGGTTGAGCCTTCGCTTCAAGGCGGGGGGATCGGTAAAGAGCTGTTAGCCTATGCCGAATCCGAAGCGATCCGTAAATGGGGAGTTACTAGCGCGATTATGGAGGTCATCACCCACCGTATAGAGTTAATCGAGTATTATGAGCGCAGAGGGTATGTGAGGAGTGGAAAGAGGATTGCATTTCCTAAATCCGATTTATGGGATCAAAAAGTCGATTCGCTTGAATTGTCCGAACTGAGTAAAAGATTAGATACAATCTCCTAAAATAGTTGCAGGAATTTTCT
>DLUI01000138.1:0-1138 GCA_002742695.1 Sulfuricurvum kujiense
TATCCCCAAAAAGGGGAGGAGGAATTAAACGAAATCGACTTTAGTAACGTGGTGTTTGAGACCTAACTCATCGGCACTACAACCAAGAGCTAAACCTATCATTTGTTGCATATGAAGAACCGGAAGTGAAACGTCACGACCGATCGCAATGGAAGCATGATGGGTTTGAGTATCGAGTTTAAGGTGACAAAGTGGACATGGTGTTACCATCCAGTCCGCATTTGCATCCATCGCACCTGCGACTGCATTACCGGTTAAAATGGCTGCGGTACGAGGTGCTTGAAGTTCTGCATGGAAACCGCAGCATTTGTTTTTCTCTTCATAATCTACATTTACCCCGCCGCAAGCGATGATAAGATCATCAAGTGACGTCGGTTTGTACGGATTCTCGTGACCTTTATGGGTCTCATTTTGAAGCTCAGAAGGGCGAATATTGTGGCAGCCGTAAAACGGAGCAATATTAAATTGGCTTAAAGGTTTTACGACCATCTCTTTAATCTTATCGAGACCGAAATCATCGATGATAGCGTAAAGGAAGTGAGTGATTTGGGATGTCCCTTTGTACTCCAACCCCACTTCGGAGAGTTTTGCGTTCACTTTTGCTTTTAGTTCTGCATTGTGATCAAGGCGGTGTTTGGTCATCGCCGTATTGAGCTGACATGTATTACAGATAGTAACCATGGTTAGTCCATGCTTTTCAGCATAAGCGATATTACGTGCATTGAGTACTAGTGAGAGAAAGTCATCATAATCTTGCAGGTGTGAAGCACCGCAACATGAGGCTTCAGTCAACTCTACAAGCTCTATTCCCAGTTTATTTGCCACAGCAAGTGTCGACATCATCTGTTCCGGTGTACTCTCTTTTGCGGTACAACCGGTAAAAAGTGCGTATTTTAATTTTTCCATTGAGTACTCCCTAAAACTTTACTGTTGATGAAGATTTGACTAGTTTTTTGATCTCATCTAATTTATCGGCTTTTGGCATATTCCATGGCAATACAATCTTACCTTTGGCGAACATTTTCAGAGCAACCGGAACGTGTTTCAGAACACCGATATTCCCCTCTGAATACCGTACAAGTTCACCTTCATCGAGTAGACCGTGTTTTTCAATCGAGTGGGCAAAACCGACGGCATG
>DLUI01000138.1:1209-9094 GCA_002742695.1 Sulfuricurvum kujiense
CCGATAAACTCTTCATTAATAGCCAGCGCTGGGCATGAGTAATGACACGCACCGCATTGGATGCAGTAATCGGCTTCGAGCAGTTTTTCAGCATCGTGTGGGCTGACAAGGTGCTCTTGCGCAGGATGCTCTTCAATTTCACTGACCAAATACGGTTTGATAGCCGCATGTTTATCCCAAAAATCTTTTTTATCGATAATAAGGTCTTTTACAACACGTTTAGTGCTAAGAGGTTCGATGGTGATTTCATTACCGAATACCTCCACCAGATCAAACAATCGTGATTTACACGCCAAGATCCCTTTACCGTTGACTTTGATCGAGCAAACTCCACAAATACCGTGGCGGCAGCTGCGGCGGTAGGATAGGCTTCCGTCGTGGTCCCATTTGATTCGGTTAAGGATATCAAGGACAACCTCTTCGTGAGTGACATCCAAAACATAGGTATTATAGTAAGGAAGATAATCGGTCTCTTCGTTGAAACGGAAAACTTTAAATGTTACTTGTTGCGATTTTATCGACTCCATACGCTCTCCCTTAATATGATCGTGCTTTGAGTTCATGGCGACCGAGGGTTACATCCATGTAATCAAGCTTGACTTCACCGTTTTCATCCATGTAGGCCATGGTGTGTTTCAAGAATTTTTCATCATCACGTGTCGGGAAGTCTTCACGGAAGTGTGCTCCACGGCTCTCCTTGCGATCCAGTGCACTGGCAACGATAAAGAGTGAGTAATCAAGCATATGACCGAACTCGATCGCTTCTTGAAGTTCGGTATTGAAAATTTTTGATTTGTCGGCGATACGGATGTTTTTATAACGGTTACGTAAATCTTTTAAGATCCCCATTTGTGCTACGAGTGTTTCTGCTGTTCGGAAAACTCCCGCATTATCTGTCATAGATTGTTGGAGTTCTTCACGCAAGACGCTAACCGATTCTTGACCGTTGTTGGTAAGAACCCATTCCATCTCAGCGATCATACGTTCCGCATCGGCCTCACTTGCAGGGTGCAACGAAAGGGTATCGATTTCATTCACCATTGTTTTACCGACAAAGCGGCCAAATAACAAGGCTTCAAGAACGGAATTGGCTCCCAAACGGTTCGCTCCGTGGACGGATGAACATGAACACTCACCCGCTGCGTAGAAACCTTCAACAAAATCTGTATTATTTTTGCGGACATGTCCGTGTTTGTCCATCGGAATACCGCCCATAGAGTAGTGGGCTGTTGCGGAGATCAAAATCGGCTCTTTAATCATATCAAGTCCAAGGAACGTGATCGCAAGGTCACGAAGCTCCGGTAGGCGTTCCATGATTTTCTCTTTGCCTAAATGGACGAGGTCGATATAAACGGCATCTTTGCGAGGGCCGACACCGCGTCCTTCACGAATCTCTTGGATGATCGCGCGGGCTACAACGTCACGTGATGCGAGTTCCATAGCGTTCGGCGCGTATTTTTCCATAAAACGCTCGCCCAGTGAGTTGAGAAGTTTCCCACCCTCACCGCGAGCCGCTTCAGAGATGAGAACACCGTTACCGGAAAGTCCTGACGGATGAAATTGAACGAATTCCATATCTTCGAGAGGAAGACCGTGACGGGCTACGAGAGAGAGTCCATCACCGGTATTGGCGTGAGCATTGGAGTTGATCTTAAATGCGCGTGCGTATCCGCCGGTAGCAAACATAACCGCTTTTGCATTGAAAATTGCTTTTTCAGAGTTACGGATGTTATACGCGCTTACTCCATATACTTTACCTTCGTTATATAACAAGTCGGCAACATACCACTCATCCCAAAACTCGACACCTTCACGGAAGGCTTGCTCATAAATAGTTTGTAGAAGGGTAAGACCTGTACGGTCTTTTGCAAAGCAGGCGCGCGGTGAAGATTGTCCGCCGAAAGGGCGTTGAGCAATCGTACCGTCTTCGTTACGGCTAAATGCTGCACCCATACGTTCAACCCAACGGATCGTTTCCGGTGCTTTTTCACACATAAACTGGACAACATCTTGGTCTGCAAGATAGTCTGACCCCTTAACGGTATCGAACTCGTGGAGTTCAACGCTGTCTGCATCACTAAATGCAGCGTTAATTCCCCCCTGTGCAGCACCGGAGTGACTACGCAACGGGTGAAGTTTTGTGACAACGGCAACTTTTTTGCCGGCTTTTTGCAACTCGCGAGCTGCCGCACATCCGGCTAGTCCTGCTCCGACAATAACCGCATCATAAGTATAAATGGGAATACTCATACGCCTTCCTTGTTGATAAAATCTGTGGATGATTATAGCGCGCCGCTCCTTGGGCAAGATTAAAAAGGGTTATAGAGCGGTGTTAGGAATGAAAGTAGTAAATCTTGTCCAAAATAGTAACAAAATGGAAAAACTTACCACCCTAAATGAGTGGAAAAGTTACATTAGTGGGATAAATTAATGGTAAGAGTCGTCACGATCTCTGAGCTGTGCAACACGGTTTCCGCCGTTTTCTTTTGCTTTTTGAATCAGTTTAAGGGCATCAGCTGCCGCTTCTTCCACTGATTTTACCGGAATTTTAAGGAGGAAACCGGCACTTAACGTTATTTTGACCACCCCTTTTGCCGTGCTAAAACCGGAAGCTTCTACGGAGTGGATGATTTTTTCACAATCATCTAATGCCATTTGTTTGTTATTTCGTGACATAACAAAAATGATACGGTCATCGTCCATGTGCGCAAGGACATCGAGAGGTTGTTCATACATAGCGATCATATCACCGAGTTTTTTGAAAAGATTTGTCATATCATCTTTGGAGAGGGTATTGACAAGAGAGGTGTATTGATCAATTTCAAACAGTGCTACAAAAATATTATTACTGCCTCGACTCGATTTTTTGGCATTAAAAACAGTTATGAGACCTTTTTGATTGTTCATACCGCTGAGTGGGTGGAGCAAGTTCGGGCTCACAGCGGGCTGTGAACATCTGCGCAATAGCCGTTTAATAATAAAATCGATCTCTTGTGTCAACACTTTTTTTTGTGAGCCGTCCGTATCTACCGCACACGCTTTATCAATATCGCGGTAAATTTGATCAAGTAGGAAACGATAACGGAAAAATACCCCTAGACCGATAAAAAAGAGGAGAACGGCGATCAGTTTTGCGGTAGAGATGGCGTCATTGATAAGATGGATTTGGTGATCCATTAAGCGATCGATATCGGCCAAATAAGGGGTACTTACACTCATCATTTTTGTATGCGCGGCACTTTGGCGAGAGGTGTTGAGAGATTCTGTCCAATCCATCGCATGATTACGGAACGTTTCAGAAGAAATTTCTAGCGCATCTAACAGAGTAAGGTGCTCTTCTTGAGAGGTAATAATAGAGTCTAAAAGTGCATCTTCCCCTGAGAGTTTAACGGAGAGCGCCATTTCTGCAAGGGCACCGTTTATCACTATAGTGCTCATTTGAGGATCACTGATGTCGGCATGAATGATTTTTTCTAATAAGATATGCTGATTTTTAAGTGCGCTCAAACGTTCGCTGTAAGTAGAAATATGGAAGAGTTGAAGGGTTAAAAAAGTAACGCCCGCACCCAGAATTAATAAAGCAAGTTTTAGATTTTTAAAAACTTTTCGTATGGAGAGTAACATCCTATTTTCCTTTCATAAAAATATCGTTTTGAAACGTTAGTATAATTTGTTAGATAACATTTTAACACAAATAGGTAAATTTACGATTTTAACGGAACCGTAATCTCATTTTGTTTATAATACCATCATTTTATGATGGATATAAAGCGTGAACGCAGAAAACTATTTTATCTCCACTTTTTGTTCATCAAGCTCACACATCGGAGACGACGGTGCCATTCTCGGTGAGTGGGTATACAGTAAAGATCTTTTTTTCGAAAACGTCCATTTTAAAAGAACATGGCTTAGCCTCTACCAAATCGGCTATAAAGCGATGATTATTAATATTTCGGATGCAATTGCAATGAATGCGGTGCCGAAATATGCATTATTGGGTGTAGCGATGCCGAAGTCGATGAGTTTGTCTCAGATGGATGAGCTCTCGCGCGGGATGCAAGCGGCGGCTGCAGAATACAATATTGAGATTATCGGAGGGGATACGATCGGCAATTGCAAGCTTGATCTCTCCGTGACGATTATCTCTCATGCTACTGCACCGTTAGTGCGTCGCGGCTTAAAACGAGGAGATATCTTCGCCTACACAGGAGAGATAGGAAAATCGGCAAAACAGCTCCGTTATCTCTTAGCAGGGGGGAGTGTTCACACCCAGAGCCGTTTTGCAACCCCAAAATTGCGCCAATCGTTTGTGACGCAGTCGCGTCCTTACCTACGATGCGGCATGGATATTTCGGACGGTCTTTTCAGTGACATCGAAAAACTGTGTCGCTCCAACCGTATGGGGGTTCGATTTTTGAGAAAAATAGAAAAAAAAGTTGGCTGTAGCGGTGAGGAGTATGAGATGTTGGTAGCATTTCCTCCCCATCGATTGAATACGATTCGTCGTATTGCGGCACGAAATCGAACAACCATCACCCCTGTGGCTCGCGCGGTGCGCGGAAGCTATCTCAATCGCTGTAAGCGTCATCATTTTTAGGAGTTTCATGGAACGTCAATATTACCTCCCTCACAGCACAATCGAATTTCATTTTCGCCAATCTCCGCGTGACTTCGTCGTGGATGAGATACCTCTTTACCCATTCAGCGGTGAGGGAGAGCATTTGGTGCTTCATGTTCGTAAAAAGAACCTTTCCACGTGGCAGATGATCGACATCTTCAGCAATCATTTGGGGATCAAAGGACGTGATATCGGTTATGCGGGACTAAAAGACAAAAACGCCCAAACCAAGCAATATATTTCATTACCGCGAAAATTCGAAGCGGTATTAGAGAATTTTGAGCATGAGGGGATTAAAATCCTCGAAAAAACCTATCACAACAACAAAATACGTATCGGTCATCTCAAAGGAAACCGCTTTTTTATCCGTCTTAAAAAGGTGAATCCGACAGCGGCCATGAAAATTCAAGAAGCACTTAAAATGATCAAAAAACAGGGGATGCCGAATTATTTCGGATTTCAGCGTTTCGGGATCGATGGGGAGAATTATAAAAAAGGTCAAGCCATTTTGGCAGGGAGTCTCAAGGAACGGAATAAAAAATTAGCCCAATTTTATGTCAATGCCTATCAGAGCTATCTTTTTAACGACTGGTTGAGCCGTCGTGTTCAAATTTCAAAACTCGTCGAGGGGTTTGGAATCGATGAACTTTGCACCGTTTTGCCGCTCCCTAAAGAGGAACTCCTCTCAATGAAGGCTCAAAAACATCCGTTCAAACTGATCCACGGGGATGTGATGATGCATTATCCACATGGTAAACTTTTTCATTATGAGAGCGATGAAGAGATTGAGCGGTTTAACAAACGTGATATTTCCGTCAGTGGTCTTTTAAGCGGTAAACGGGCAACACGCGCTACCTCCTTTGCTGAGTCTATCGAAAAAGAGTATGACACCATTCACGAGGGGATCGATGGTGCACGCCGTTACGGATGGATTTTCCCTGAAGAGATCGAGGGGGAGTACAAAGAGAACGAAGCGTGGTTCGAACTCCATTTTACCCTCCCAAAAGGGTGCTATGCCACCGTATTGATCGAAGAGATTGCCAAACGACAAATTCAAACGGATGAAACTCAGGAGTAACCATGAAACAACACATCACCTCTGCTATCTCTCAATCTTTTGGCCGTTTTGCATCCAAAGAGCATGGGAAAACTTTTCAAAAACTCATTAATCGTACTTATGTACGCTCTATGGGGCTGGATATGTCTGATTTTGACGCTACAGAATCGTATCCGAGTCTTAATGCTCTTTTTACCCGTAAATTTCGCCACATGCGAAAATACTCAACGGATGCACATGATATGATCAGCCCGTGTGACTCTCTCATCACCGAATGCGGCGTCATAGAAGAGGATATGGCACTGCAGATCAAAGGGATGCGCTACAGTGTTGATGACGTGTTGGGAGAGGGGATCACAACGGATTCCAAAAAAAGTATCCATAATGGTACGTTTGTCAATTTTTATCTCTCACCGCGTGATTACCATCGTTATCATGCTCCGCTTGATATGCAAGTACTTCATGCACTCCATATTCCCGGTAAACTTTATCCGGTCAACATCCCCTCGCTTAAAAAGCAGGTGAATCTGTTTATTGAAAATGAACGGGTCGTTTTGGAATGCCTTAGCTCAGAGGGAAAACGGTTTTTCTTAATTTTGGTCGGTGCCCTCAATGTGGGAGAGATGGAAGTGAGTTTTGAACCGCGTATCCGAACCAACACGACGTTGATTCCGAGTCTATACAGTTACAGAGATTTGTATCTAAGCAAAGGGGATGATTTCGGATGTTTCCGTATGGGATCAACCATCGTTATGTTGTGTGAAAAAGATATGGTAGAACTTGGAGTGTCAAGCGGGCATAATGTGAAATTCGCCCAAACGATCGGGCGGCTTATTTTCTAAAAAGGATATCGAGACGGACGTTTAGATGTCCGTTTTCCTCGTAAATATCGATTGTACTGTCGATTGGCGGGTGGAGTTTAACCAATGAGCCTTGGATAGAGTGAAATACGTGGGTAAATTTAGGAAACATCGGGGCGAAAATCGTGTCGATATGCCCTTTTTGGATGATATGAGCTAATGAGCTGATACCGCTGTAGTAGACCGTTTTGTTAATAGAGCGGTTAATGCGATAGCTACGTAAAAGTTCGATATTTTTAACGAGGACATCGCGCTCTTCTTCACACAATACTCGATTGCTATACGCACGTTCGAGCTCTTCTTGTATCTCATGTTCTACAATTTTTTGCCGATCTTCGATCTCTTGATCGAGAAGCGGATCATTACGGCGGATGAGTTCAAGGATGCTGTCTACGTCCATAGGCTTTTTAGCAGTCATATGGGTGTAGCGCTCACCTCCCACATAGTCGTGATTCAATGCTTGAATGAGTTCTGCAACGATACTGAGATAAATAAATTTATCATCTTTGTTAAGATCAAAAGTGATCCCATGCGCCGAAATAAGAGGCTTTGGACCGGCATACTTCAAAGACATTAAAAACTCCTACACGAGTGGATAGTGACTAATTATACATTAAATCTGAAGTGCATGATATCACCATCGGCAACAATATACTCTTTCCCCTCAAGACGCATCTTACCCGCCTCTTTGGATTTTGCTTCACCGCCGCAGGCAACAAAATCTTCATACCCGATCACTTCAGCGCGGATGAACCCTTTTTCAAAGTCGTTGTGGATAACGGCAGCCGCTTTCGGAGCCGTGGTATTTTTGTGGATAGTCCAAGCACGAACTTCTTTGACACCCGCCGTGAAATAACTCATGAGACCCAGTTTATCGAATCCTTTACGGATGATTTGCTCTAGCCCTGATTCTTCGACACCCATATCGCGTAGGAATTCGTTACGCTCATCGTCTTCCATTCCGACGAGTTCTTCTTCGATTTTTGCACACAGTTTGATCACTTCACACCCGTGTTTTGCCGCGTGTTCGCGGAGACGTTGAACGAATTCGTTGTCGGAGGTTAAGCTATCTTCATCGACGTTCGCTCCGTACATAATCTCTTTGGCACTTAGAAGTCGAGTTTCACTCATCAGTTTTTCATACATTTCGCTATCCGCTTTCGGAAAGTTGCGAGCAAGGTTCCCCTCCGCCAAAAATTCCGCTAACTCTTCGGCAAATTCAGCCATAACAGCAGAATCTTTATCGTTTTTCGCCTGTTTTTTGAGTCGTTCGATACGGTTTGTCAACACTTCGATATCGGCGAAGATAAGTTCATTTTCGATGATTTCAACGTCGAGAAGAGGATCGAT
>DLUI01000082.1 GCA_002742695.1 Sulfuricurvum kujiense
GCACAGTCATTAGAAGAACTAATCGATAAAACCGCTTTGTGTTTAGTCGAAAACAAAACTTTTTTAAGTGTAAAAATTTCTCTGCTTGAAAATGAGATACTCACCGTAAAAGCTTCGTACGGGGTCGATAATGAACATACTATTTTGCCCATTGAGCACATTGCCCTTGAACGTAATACGTCCATCATCTTAACCGATTTCAGTGCCGACATTTCCGAAGAGTGCCGCCAAAAAGTCAAAAAATACGGTATCACTGCTGTTTATGCCGCAGTATTACGCAAAGATACATTTGCCACAGAAGCATTTGGGGTTATGATGATTTGTACTGCTCAAGAAAATGGGTTTACAGCCGAAGAGACAGCCATGATTGATGAGCTCTCCGGTGATTTAGGATTTGCAATTAACTCATTTTACCAAAAAGATAATATTATAAAACTCTCTTTTTATGATCCCCTAACAGAGCTTCCGAATCGACGTTTGTTGATGGAACGATTAAGCCAAGCGATGCTCAGCAGTGCACGTACCCTGCAATATGGAGGACTCTTATTTATCGATTTGGATAATTTCAAAGTCATTAATGATCTCAAAGGGCATATTACCGGTGATGAAGTTCTTAGAGAAACGGGAAAAAGATTGCTTAGTATCTTACGACAAACCGATATCGTCGCCCGTTTCGGAGGAGATGAATTTGTCATTCTAATCGAGAATATCGGATCAACACAGCAAGATGCGGCTTCTGCGATCCAAACTACCTCCAATAAAATTCTTGAAGTGGCAAAAGATCCGTTTGTCATTGATCAAAACCCTTTTTATCTAAGCGCCAGTATCGGTATTGTCTTGTTTAAGGGTAATGATTCTACTGCAGATCAACTCTTCTCCTATGCGGACAGTGCGATGTATGCCGCTAAAAAGAGTGTACGAAATACCACCCGTTTTTATGATTCAACCCTCCAAGAGACAATAACCGAACAAGCGCACCTCATACATGATCTAAGATCGGCACTATCGCTTGATCAACTTTTTGTCGTTTATCAGGAACAAGTCGATATTCAAGGTGTAACCGAAGGCGTTGAAGCACTTATGCGGTGGGAACATCCCTCTCGTGGACTTATCGCCCCCTCTACCTTTATCCCTTTGGCTGAAAGTTCAGGGATGATTATCACGTTGGGAGATTGGATTTTTAATGAAGTCACCAAACAAATAGAGGAATGGAATAGCCACCCCGTTAAATGTAACTGGCGCATTTCGGTCAATGTAAGTCCAAAACAGTTTGAAGACGACGATTATGTATCTAAACTCCAAAAACAAATCGCTATCACCCCTATTGATCCCTCAAAAATACGTCTTGAACTCACAGAAGGATTGTTGATTCAGGATACCCAAAAGACCATGGAAAAAATCAACGCTTTAAAAGCCATCGGATTCACCCTCTCTATCGATGATTTCGGTACAGGATATTCCAGCCTCTCCTATCTCAAAAACCTCGCAATTGATGAACTAAAGATTGATCAATCCTTTGTCAGAGCGTTGCCCGATAGTCTCTCTGATAAAATAATTATCCAAACTATTATTACCATCGGAAAGACATTTGGGCTTGTTGTTATTGCCGAAGGGGTCGAAACAGTTGAGCAATTTGAGCTATTAAAAGAGATGGAATGCAACGCATTTCAAGGGTTTCTTTTCAGCCGTCCGCAGAGAATTGAATATTATAAGAATTAATATTCATTTAATCATTATTAACTTATAGTATTAGTAATATCATTCAAGGAGTTTTCATGGGTAAAAGATTTTTAATCGGTGCCATTGCGGCTATAGCATTGAGCGGTACACTCTGTGCAAATGAATATGATCTCAAAGATAATATGTATAAGCTCAACAACTACATGATGATTATGCAGGCGGGGTTTATCGAAGGGGATAAACAAAAAGCGCTCAAAGCCGCCGAAGCTCTAGGGGTAGAGAGTCAAAAACTCTTAGGTAATGAAGCGATGATGAGTAAAATGCTCCCGAAAGATAAAGCACATAAAGCCCGAATCGCAAGCACATCGGCTCACTTGATTACCGACAACGTAGATATTATCAAATCGAGCATGGATAACGTCCGTCGGGATACGGCACAAAACGCGTATCTGGATATTCAACGCGCCTGTATGCGCTGCCATAACCTCGTTCGCGACTGGTAAAAAGATACGGCTTTCGCCGTATTTTTCTCTCGCATCCTCACCTATTACCCTCTCAAAATGGTAAAATTACATACACTTTTTTCATTCTAAAGGTTCCTCTGTGAAAGCCAAAACTCTTGCCAATATTTTTTATCAGTGGGAAGGGGATATTTTAGTGCTCAATATTTTAGGAACACCCAGCGCCAAGAGAGACGCCATCGGAAAACCGAAAGGGAATCAGCTCAAAGTGAGCGTCACCGCCGCACCCGTAGCAGGGAAAGCAACCGATCACATGGTCCGTTTTTTAGCAAAAGAGTTCGGTATTTCCCCCTCAGATTTCGAGGTGGTGTACGGACGTATGAATATCCACAAACAGCTTCGGATTAAAGCTCCGAAAGAGCTTCCATCCTCGATAGATTTCCCCTCATAACTCGCCATTACTGCTTCGGTCGAAACGCTTTTATAACCTCTTCGTTACACTCCAAATACGGTCCCTCTAACAAATCAATACAGTACGGCACGGCAGGAAATACGGCGTCCAAACACTCACGGATCGATTTAGGTTTCCCCGGAAGATTGATAATAAGGCTTTTGCCTCGAATTCCTGCCGTCTGTCGCGATAAAATCGCCGTAGGAACGTATTTAAGGCTCACCTGACGCATCAACTCTCCGAATCCCGGCATCATCTTCTCACACACGTTTTCGGTCGCCTCAGGAGTCACGTCACGCTTTGCAGGACCAGTCCCCCCCGTCGTCACCACGAGACAGCACCCCTCACGGTCACACAACTCCATCATCGTCTCTTCAATCGTATCTTGATTGTCGGGAATACAGCGGTACACAATCTCATGCTCTGATTTGAGATAGTCTCGCATCGTCTCTTGGATCGCTACCCCTGAAATATCTTCGTAAATCCCCGCACTTGCACGGTCTGATGCGGTAATAACCCCTATTTTAATCATAAATTCTCCTGTAAAAAATGGTTTCCTCTTCGGATAGAGATAACGGTGGCATAGGGGAGAAAAAACTCTCTCGCCCCTGCTACATCGATCACCTGATCATCCAGCCCCAGATAGACCTCGATCCGTATCCCCTTGGCACGGATAGCCTCTAGCAGTTCAGGTTTCCACTCATAATAGAGAAGCTCTTGCAACGATTCGGCATCATTACTTCCAAGAGAAATAGGGGCGACGGGCGAAGGGGCAAAACAGCTCGTTAAAAAGTTTTCCAGATACCGTTCGGCGTCTTTGATGTATCCCCCCATCTGAAGACGGCGAAACGACTCTTTTTTCGTTTGAAAAAAAGCGGGGGAAAAGAGCTGGAGGGTGTCGATACGTTCATGGGCATCAACCGCGTAGTGAGCCGCTTTGATCGCACCGTAGCTAAATCCTGCTACCGTATAGTCACTGTGGTTGAGATAGGGATCAAAAAAACACTGATCCTCACTCAGAGCGAAACCGCTATAAAATCTCATTCATCGTTGCTTTGGCAAGGGTTTTGGAGATGTGTTCATACTCATCCAAAATCGCTTCAAATTTACCGAGAATTTTTTCATTCCGCTCCAAGAGGGTAGACATCTCGGTATAAAGGCGATCCATCAATTTTGCTTCGTCCTCATCAGAGGGGAGAACCGTACTTCCCATCCCGTACTCATAGACCATCGCATGAACCAAATCTTTGGCAACCCCCAGATCATGCGACGCGTTGCTGGCGTGTTCGCCGAAACGGAGGTGTGAGGATGCGATCCCCGCCAAATGAACCCGTATATGAACTTCAATCTCATGGCGCAGCTGCGGCTCGGCGGTCGGAGGGGTTATCGCGTCGTTGGTAAGGGTAATCTTCTCATACGGTAGATCAAACCACGTGGCGGCGAATACTTTCCCCGCTTGATAGCGTACTTGATAGCGGCGTTGTTCGTCACTGAGCATCGCGATTTTTTTCTTCCCGAACATCACTTTGTCTTTGACGGCTAAGAAATGCTCCTGCTTCACCTGAATCTCGTTTTGACGCATACAAAGAAGTGCCGCTTCATTAACCAATGCCGCGAGGGAAGCACCGTTAAATCCGACCGTCATTTTGGCAATATCCGCTATCGAGAGATCGTTAGGGATATGGCGAAGGTATTTTTGCAAAATCGCTTCACGTTCACTTGCGGTCGGAAGCTCGACGAAAATACGGCGGTCAAACCGTCCCGCGCGGAGCAATGCGGCGTCCATGACGTCGATGTTATTGGTAGCAGCGATAACGACGATACCGCTCGTCTCTTCAAATCCGTCCATCTCGGTTAAGAGCTGATTGAGGGTTCCTTCACGTTCGTCGTTTCGTCCCCCCTCACGCTTCTTGCCCACTGCATCAATCTCGTCGATAAAGATGATGGCAGGGGCATTTTTCTTGGCGGCAGAGAAAAGTTCGCTCACCCGTTTCGCCCCCATTCCGACATAAATCTGAACAAATGATGCGCCGCTTTGGTAGAAAAAGGGGACATCCGCTTCGGCAGCAACCGCTTTGGCAATCATCGTTTTTCCGACCCCAGGAGGGCCTACGAGCAACACACCGCGCGGCATACGGGCACCGAAACTGTAGTAGCGTTTCGGATTGCGCAAAAAGTCGATAATCTCTTCGAGTTCCTCTTTGACATCGCCGATTCCGCCGATATCGCTGAAACGGACGGTCGATTTCGCCGGAGTGATAGAAGAAGATGGTGCTTCAGGCTCAGCAGAAGCTTTGGCAGCCGGTACCTCGATCGGGGTATCATCCTCAAAACCGAGGCGGCTTTTCCAAGCCCAAAACCCGGCACCGCTAATCAGGGCAAAAAAGATAAAAAACCATCCCCAACCGCTCCCCCCTTTGGGTTCGATAATGAGATGCGCGGTCAACTCTGAGGGTAATTGGGACGACGCGATTTTCACCACGCCGTTTTCTTTCGTCGCGAAATAGGTGTATCCGTCGTCGCTGAATGCTTTTTCGATCTGATCATTTTCGATAAGCTTTGCCGCTTCAGAGAGGGTTACGGTGTCACTGCCATCTCGTAAAAGAGCGAAAAGGAGCAAGAGTAAAACAATCCCACCAGAAATGAGGAGAATCAGCTGATTACGGTTAAAATTTGGCCATGTTATATTCATCGTGTACCTCATACTTTTGCAGTGTGATCCAATCGCCGCTAATATCTTCGAGCGATTCGATCACTACTTTGTTATAAAACTGATCGTATCCGATATACTGAGTCCCCTCACCCGATTCGACCAGTACTTCCAACGGGATATGTCCCATTTTTTGACGGAATGTTTTATTATTCAATTCAATGATGGCGTTCAGTTCAGCCATTCTTTGGGATGAGACGGCTCCGTTTACTTCGGGTTTCATCACCGCACTCGGTGTCCCGTCCCGTTTTGAGTAGGTAAAAGGGTGAATATGGGTAAGGTGAAGTGAGCGGATATTCTCCATCGCCTCGTTCCAGATCGCATCGCTCTCTCCCGGATGTCCGACAATAAAATCGGTTCCGAGGGCAAATCCTTTATCGTTTAACATCCCGAATAACTCAACATCGTTCACATGACGGTTGCGACGGTTCATAAGGCGAAGCATTGCGTCGCTGCTGTGTTGAATCGCGATGTGAAGATGGCGTTCCAGCCACGGCTCATCCAAAATTTCCCGAAACGATTCATTGACCTGTATCGGCTCTAATGAACCGACACGAATACGGCGAACACCACGGATCAATGACATCTTTTTCATCAATTCCGCGATATTTCGCCCCTCGCCCTGACCGTAGCTTCCGACATTCGTCCCCGTCAGAACAAACTCCCCGAAACCGTTGCTTGCGAGTCGTGATACCTGCTCTAAAATATTGGCTTCATCCATACTGCGTGCATCACCGCGTACAAAGGGGATTATGCAATAACTGCAACGAAAATTGCACCCCTCTTGGATTTTGATAAACGCACGCGATTTACCGACGAATTCATCGACAATCGCATCATCAATGTAGTTCAGATCGCCAATCTCATAAAAGCGGCTCTGGGAGGAGAGGAGTGTGTTGATTTTCATTTTTTCCGAAGGGCCGAAGACCCCTTGGATTTTCCCTGCACCAAATAGGGATTCCCCTTTTGTGTGAGCGCCGCATCCCGTCAAAAAAAGCTTTTTTCCCTGCTTATCCATCTGATTAATATAGCCGCGAACACTTACATCCGCACCGTTGGTCACCGTGCAGGAGTTGACGACAACGATATCGGCACTCCCCTCATCCTCGGTCACTTCGTAGTCATTCAAAGCAGACATCATCACCTGCGAATCAAAAACGTTCGTGCGGCAACCGAATGTTTTGAAATAGACCTTCGGTTTCATTACACGTCCATCGGCGGTGGAGATTTCGGCGGTATCGGAGCCGTATAGAACGTCTGTGTCGGATAGGCGATCGTAATATCTGACTCGGCATTGAACGCATCGATAATATCGGCAGAGATCGTACTGCGAAGCGTTAGCGTCGCGTAGGCATTGGTCAGATACCACGCACTGATTTTAACCCCGTGCGGTTCGATAAAGGTAAATATACGCGGTTCGACATTACTGTTTTTCAGGCTGTAACGATCTCTGAGTTTGTTGATCTGCTTACGGGTGATATCGGTGTACCCTTTGGAATATTTACGGCAAAGTTCTTTTACCAAATGCGCCGCTTTTTTGTGATTCGAATCGAATGTGATGACAATGTCAATCCCATCCCACACCGTTTTAAGCGATCCATGCGAATAGTTGGCGATCATCGAGGTAAAAATATAGTTGTTAGGGACAAAAACGATTCGCCCCGCTCGTCGATTTGTTTCCAATGTCGTCAGCGTAACATCTTCCATCAACGTTATCCGCTGCATCGAAATATCCAAAACATCTCCGACATATTCCATCCCGTCTTTCACAAAACGGACACGATCACCGACATGGATCGAACCACCGACGACGATAACAAGCCATCCGAGCAGCGACATAAACCAATCCCGCATCGCAATGGCGAGACCGGCAGAGGCAAATCCGAGTACGGTGGCGAAATAGCCGACATTATCGATATAGCTGAAGAGTAAAATAATAATAATCAACGTGACATTGATAAAGGTGACGATCTTATTCGCCATATAAAATCGTTCATTATCAACAATATAGCGTTTAATCACCCGTTTAAACAAAAAGGAGATGATAATCAAAACGGCAACAATCATTCCGATGTTCAACAGTTTGTAGATTTGGTCTTTTATCTCTTTGTTGATTTTAGCTTCGGTCGACTCAATCCGTTTCTCGTATACTTCAGCGGTAGAGACAAGCGTTTCCAACGCCAGTTTGAATTTTTCAACTTGCAACAATGTCGCGTCAAGTTCTACCTCATAGTCGGCTTTTGGATCAAGTCGGGTAATGGTTTTATAAAGAGCAACCTGACGTTCCATAAGGGTAATGAGCTCTTGAAGCTCCTCTTCGCGCAAAACATAATCTTTGTAGTAGCTGTTGAGGCGTTTGATATACGATATGCCGGTAATAATATCAAACGGATTGGTGATGCTAGGGAGTTCACCCGCTTCATCCGGTTTTAGGAGCGATACAAACGGAGATGCCCCTTGCGCTTTAAGGAGTTCGATCTGCTCCGTCAGAACCTTTTGCTTGGCTTGAAGTGCTTCACTCTCAAGCTTTCGCTCAACTGAAAAAGAGCGTCTATCTAGCTGTTCAATCCGATATTTAACCTCTCGAAGACTTTTTCGAGACTCTTGATACGCCATATAGGAGTTATAGCTTTTAAGCCAAATGCTGTTCCCTTTGGATAGCTCTTTTTGGATTTTAGCGAGCTCTTCACGGGCATTTTCGATTTCAACCTCTTTGGGTAGTTCTATCGCATTGTCTTGAATCTCTTGTTTTTCATTTTGAACAGCACCAAAGGTTAAAACTGCAAAGAAGAGAGAGAGTAAAAAGAGTCGATAAAGTCTCACGCGCCGATTCCTTGAAATGTAGATAATATTTTTTTAACAACGGGAGCTTCGATCGCATCAGTAATCTCAACCCCACCGATTCCGCGCGGAAGGATGAAAGTGATAGCACTGTCGGCACTTTTTTTATCCAAGAAAAAGGTTTGATAAAACTTTTCAACATCGGTAATAGGATAGGTAAGGGGCAAATCATAGCGGGCAAGAAGGGCTTTGACACGCTCGGCTTCCTCGTGAGTCATCAACCCTGCTTCACACGCAAGAGCATTTGCCATCACCATACCGATAGCGACACTCTCCCCGTGCAGATAGGTTTCGTATTGCGTTTCGTTCTCGATGACATGACCGAATGTGTGGCCGTAGTTGAGTGCCGCACGAAGTCCTTGCTCTTTTTCATCCTCTTCGACAACACCGGCTTTGGTTTCGACCGCTTTAGCGATTGCGTAGAGAAGATTATCCCCTTCTCGCAAATCATTGTTTTCCAGCCATTCGAAAAAAGGTGCGTTAAAAGTCACTGCCATTTTGACAATCTCCGCTACACCCGCCCCAAATTCTCGGGAAGGAAGTGTCTTCAAAAAATTTGGATCGATATAGACAGCGCGCGGCTGATGAAAAGCACCGATCAGATTTTTTCCGTATCGGTTATTAACTCCTGTTTTACCGCCGACACTCGCATCCACTTGGGAGAGAAGCGTTGTTGGAATTTGGATGAAGTCGATACCTCGGTTGTACAGACTCGCAGTAAATCCCCCCATGTCACCGATCACGCCGCCGCCGAATGCGACTAAAAGCGATTTGCGGTTTAAACGATGATCAAACATACGCTCCAACACCGATTCAATCGTCGCTAATGTTTTGTACTGCTCGCCATCGGGAATCGTAACGATATAAACCTCTTTAGCACTCAATCGTGCCAGAAGCGTTTGCAAGTGCAAACCTGCCACTTTCGGATTCGTCAAAACAACGACTTTTCCCTCAACTTTAATCTCCGGCAACGGACCGATATGGATGGGATACGAGTCGTCAATTACACGTTTAAGATTGATAGATATCGTCATAGAAAAACCTGATAAATTAAGTTGTTACGGTGTGAGAAATAGTTTACTAAAAGATGACTTAAAACCCTCTTGCGGGGGTTAAATTTGTGTAGGGATGAAAAGCTGGTGATTGCGTCCGAGTTTGCGATACAGCACTTCAGGATCGGTTGAAAAATAGGCTGTAAACGGGTTCATAAACATTTTAGAAGTGAACGGCAAAACGTGAAGAAAATTATCTCTCTCCCGTAACTCTCGAATCGGATTGTTCTCTTGAGCCGTAACACGAATCGACTTGGAAAAAATGGCGGAGAGGTTGTTAAAGTGTTCAATCACCTCACTTTTATGCGATCCCTCTTCGTTGATGTAATCAATGAGTTCGAGATTAAATCCAAACTGGGAGGAGACGTCAAAAATCGTGGTGGAG
>DLUI01000065.1 GCA_002742695.1 Sulfuricurvum kujiense
TTGATACGTTCGCATAGAAATGCCCAGCTCTGATGCCATCTCTTTTTGGGATATCTTCTTCCCGTTACGCCCAGCCTCTACGGCATTATGAAGAAGATTAAAGAGGTCACTCATTTCCATCGCTCCATTGTAATATTCTTTTCTTAAAATAAACATTAAACCGTATAGTATATATTTAAAACTACGTAAAAATAGTTGAAATAAGTATATAAGTAACAGTATCATCTACATAGCATAAACTATACCAAGTATAAACATATTTAAAACGTATTAAATATACGGAAAACCGTATTATGTTGGCGCTGAAAATAGGGATGTTAACCGGTAGAAAAAAAATGGTTCGAAGATATCGGGATTTAAGAGAGGGGTGGGAGTGTTTGGTTTAGGAAAGGGGGTTACCCCTTATGAGAGAAAATCGGTGTAATCGTATTTGGAGAGGTCGACGTAGAATTCTCCCTCTTTTTGGATAATACGGATATCGCTTCCATACGCGAGCTCAAAACGGCGCTTTACCGCTTTACGCTCATCTGAGCCCATTCCGATAAACTTGAGATACCGTTTAAGTTCGATAATACCGCTGGAGAGTGAGGGGGGAACAGGCGCTGATGCGGTGATGTCCACATCCTGAACACTGTTGTCTCGGGAGAGGAGCAGTTTGGTGTTGATTACATCCAGTAAATTTTTGAGCTGTTCATCTTTCGCGGTATAGATCTCTTCAATCCGTTCCCGCTCCGCAATGAGCATTTGCTCCTTGTCGTTGACTAAGCGATCGATTTTGGTTTCGAGCTCTTTGATTTTGAGTTTAAGTTGCTGGTTCTCTTTTTGATAGAGGGCAATTATCATGCCGACAGTTGTTTTTTGAGGAGCTGGTGCTGCTGCTGAGGGTTTGCTCTGTTGGGCAAGTTCTTGACGTTTTTCTTCATCCAATGAACTTCTAGGGACGATAATGTAGGTAACGCCCCCCTCGATAATATAGTTGAGTCGTTTTGTCCTAAGTTTGTTTTGGATCATCTCTTTGGACATTTTAAAGGTTTTGGCATATTCATCGACCGTAAAACGCATACATCCTCCTTAAGGATATTATGAGTGTTATATTACCCAAAAAAGGGTGTCTCTGATTAGTGTTTTTTAGGTGCAGCATTCCAAGAGGGTTTTGGGGGAGGGATAATCCCCCCTTTTCTCATCCAAATAAGATAGCCGCTATGGGTGATATTATGTTTATCCTGAAAGGTGTGGAGAGAACTGTGCCGAAATTCACATTCTTCCAAAAGCTGATGAAAATCTTTATGCAACGTTAAAAATGCTTGCAGTGATTCATACGCTGAATCGGAAATAATAACGGTACTGACAACGAGATTTTTGATTTCAACGTAACGCGCGCACTCATTTAAACCATCACCTATGAAATTTTCATTTCCCAAAATGTCTTCAAAATGGTGTACTTTTCCCGTATGAACCGCGACACGAATCCCTTTGAAATAAGGGTACTCTTTGGCAATATAATCGGAAAAATGGATAAATGAGAGTCCTAATAAAGGACCAAACCCCTGCAAGGAGGGGTGAAGAATACAATAAAAGCCATCACCTGTCGGGATCATCCCCTGCAGCATCTTATCCATTGTGATACCGGAAGCTTTGAGCATTTTCAGGATCATTTTTTTATAGGTTAGAGAGAGATAGGAGATTATTTCAAGCTGCTCATCCATGCGCAGACGTGAGAAATCGATGATATCGATGAGGACAATATCGGTGGTGATTGCTCTTTTTCTCATAGTAAAACCTGTAAAACTAAATTACCTCAATTGTAGTCTAAAATTGCTGAGATTGGCTAAAACATGATCGGGTCGGTTTTAGGAATGATCCCAAAGTGTGTTACTATTATCCGAAAATATCTATTTAGGTTGACCTTATGCAAAAACGAACCAAGATTTTAGCGACGGTTGGTCCCGCTTCGGATAATGTTGAGACCCTTTCGGCTCTAATCAAAGCCGGGGTAAACGTTTTTCGTCTCAATTTCTCTCACGGTACTCATGACTATCATGCGCAGGTACTGGCCAATATCCGTTTAGCTATGCGTGAAACCGGATTGATCGTCGGGGTGATGCAAGATATTAGCGGCCCCAAAATTCGTGTCGGAAAATTGAAGGAAGAATTTACGCTAGAGAGCGGTGATCGGCTTGATTTCCACTATGAAACGTGCCTAGGGGAAAAGATCGGGGAAAACCATTATTGTATTTCTATCAGTGAAAGTACCATTCTTCGAATGTTGAACGTGGGTGATTTTGTCTATTTATACGATGGTCTTATCCGTGCTCGTATTGTAGAGATAAGCGATAAGCATGTTCAGGCGATGATCGAAAATAAAGGGAAGCTCACGTCAAATAAAGGGATCAATTTTCCCAACACGAGGCTCGGTATCGATATTTTGACGGAAAAGGATAGAGTTGACATCGGATGGGGTGTGGCGAACGGTGTTGATTTCATGGCGATCTCTTTTGTCCAAAATGCCCAGGATATGATCAATGCGCGTGACGTCGTCCGCTCATACGGCGGAGAGGTACAGCTTATCGCGAAAATAGAGAAGTTTGATGCGGTGGAAAACATTGACGAGATTTTACGCCATTCGGACGGTTTAATGGTCGCGAGGGGTGATTTGGGGATAGAAGTTCCTTATTATCGTGTTCCCACCATTCAAAAAATGTTGATTGATAAAGCCAATGCCCACTCCAAACCGGTTATCACGGCAACACAGATGCTGTTGTCCATGACCGAAAAAGAGTCCGCTACGCGGGCGGAGATTAGTGATGTTGCCAATGCGGTGTTGGATGGAACGGATGCCGTAATGCTCTCAGAAGAGAGTGCCGTCGGGCACAATCCGGTGCTGGTAGTCGAGACGATGGTGAACACGATTCAGGCGATTGAAGAGATATATCCGTTTGAAAAATTTAATTTCGGATATGACGATGCGATGGATATGGTCAACGAATCGGCCGTACGCCTAGGAGACTCCCTGAAAGCTGAGGGAATTATCGCGATGAGCGCATCAGGGCAATCGGCAAAAAAACTCTCTCGCTACCGTCCGAAAATGACCATTTATGCGGCAACGCATGAAGAGCGGATTGCACGATTACTGACGATAGTATGGGGAGTCGTTCCGGCGTATCTCATCAAAAAAGGGCGTATCGAAGATATGCTTGGTGATATTATTCAAAACGGTTTGAAACGGGGAATTATCGATAAAAAGAATACCTATATTTTTACGGCAGGGTATCCGATCGGCACACCCGGAACGACGAATATTATCCGAATTCTGCGGGAAAACGAGATCACTTTTTTCGGCGAAACGAAGTCAAATCCAGGCAAAAGTAAAAAAGTGGACGACAACGCGGTTCCTACTTTGTTTTAAGTGGACTGAAAATTGCTTTTTGATGCGTGAGGGGCATAAATTGTTTCGTCACTTCGTGTGCCCCTCAAAACCGCTCACCTTTACGCTACAATTCTTTTTATGAAAACCGATACACTCTTTACCAAACCCATTTCAAAACAGTTTGAATTTGATGCCGATGTGGCGGCAGTATTTGATGATATGCTCTTACGCTCGGTTCCGTTTTACAAAGAATCCCAAACCCTTACCCGTCGCTTTGCCCTCAATGCCCTCTCAAACGGTGGGATCGTCTATGATTTAGGGTGCTCAACCGCATCGTTATTGCTTGAAATTGAGCGCTCGATCGGTAAGGAGAGAGATGTCCGGTTGGTCGGCATTGACAACTCTGTAGCGATGATAGAGCATGCCCGAAAAAAACTCGAAGCATACGGTTCGCAGATTGAACTGTATGAGGGGGATATTCTCACCTTCTCTTACGAAAAAGCACAAGTAATTATCAGTAACTATACGTTGCAATTTATCCGTCCGATGGTACGGGATGCTTTGGTTCGGACGATTAGTGATACGTTGAACGAGGGCGGTGTTTTTATTTTTAGTGAAAAAGTGGTGAGTGAAGATCCAAAATTGAACAAAGAGTTGATTGACTGCTATTAC
>DLUI01000134.1 GCA_002742695.1 Sulfuricurvum kujiense
CCGCGTTCATCCGATATGGAGACCATAGAGGGTGTGAGTCTTCCAAGTTATCGAGGTGATATTATCAATGGGGTTGACTTCAATGAAAATATCACCACGATAACTTGGAAGACTCACACCCTCTATGGTCTCCATATCGGATGAACGCGGTTTTGCAAATTGCCCGCCGAGACGCCCTACTTTGACAACCGGAACACCGCCTGCGAATGTCATAACGACAGCCATTTGCATCATGACTTTAAAGGTGTCACGGATATTGTGGGCATGAAACTCTGAAAAACTCTCAGCGCAATCGCCCCCTTGGAGTAAAAAGGCTTTCCCCTCACACACATCCGCAAAATTCTTTTTGAGCGTACGTGCTTCACCTGCAAATACAAGAGGAGGATAGTTGCGGAGCTGTGATTCGATTTGTTCCAAAACGGCCGCATCCGGATAGGTCGGCTGCTGCTTGATCGGTTTTTCTCTCCAGCTTGATCGGCTCCATGGTCTCATTCTCATCTCCTGTGTGCTCTTGCACCTTATTGTTAATGGACGAATTTTATCCTTTTATCCTAAATCGGGACTGATTGAGAAAACCAAATCTTAGATTTATGTTTGAAAAAGTATAATGGCGTCAGTTATAACGGCTCTCCGTATTGCCCTTTTTTCGGAAGAACAAAGAGGTTCTGAGGGTCTGATTTCATAAAGGTTACTGGTGGAAAACAACCAAATCAACCCTTTTTTATTTCATTTTTGCAAAGAGCTCTCTATCCATTTGGAATCGGTAGCAAGTCGTCAATCTACGATTGCACCTGCCGAATTTGCCGAGCTTGTTACCAATGCAACGCATGAAGTCTTAGAATCTTACGCATCCGGAGAAATCGATCTACTCGCATACCGCAATACATGTGCTGATGAATATAAAGAGCTGGCTATTAAAAGTATCGATTCTTATACTCAAACTAATGAGCAAATTGGAAAAATATCTGAAGAACAGGCTAGTTTACTAGACAATAAAAACGGTGATTCTCTGATAAATTTTGAAAAAATTACCGAAAAGTTCAACGATATTCAAACCCATCTCAGTGACGAAGTTTCCCGAGCCAATGAAGTCATTTATACACTTTTGGAACAAGTCAAAAGTTTGGAAGTCAAAACCTCACTTGATCCTTTGACAAAAACATTCAACCGATATGCTTTGCATGAGCATCTACGGGCTGTTTTAGAGAAAGAAACCCTTGATTTTGATATTTTTGTCCTTATGATCGATGTTGACAACTTCAAACTTATCAACGATCAATACGGTCATATCGCAGGAGATAAAGTACTTATCTTTTTGGCAAAAGTATTTAAAAAAGCACTTCGTGATGGCGATCGTGTCTATCGCTTCGGCGGAGAAGAGTTTATTATTTTGCTCAACCGAACGGATCTAGAGGGGGCACAATTAGCGGCGGAGAGATTGTTAACCCTATGCCGTAACAATAAGCCTTTGTTTCAAAACAAACAAATATCGGTTACATTAAGTATCGGTATGACAAAAGTTGTAGAAAAAGATACCATCGATACGATTATCGAACGCTCTGACACCGCTTTGTATCGGGCTAAAAACAACGGCAAAGACCGTTTGGAAATGGAGTTTTGATGGATTTGAATTATTTTGACGTTGCGGTTGGATCAGTCGTACTTTTATTGGGACTCAAAGGGTTACTGAACGGCTTTTCAAAAGAGGTATTCGGACTGGCTGGAATCGTGGGAGGAGTTTTTGTTGCTTCTCATCTCGGTGGAATCATCGGAAAATTTTTAAGCGATGCCCTTTTCCATTTTGAAAGTACTACCGCGATTAATTTGGTCGGATTTATTTTTGCTTTGGGTATTTTTTGGCTCCTTATGGTTGCTTTGGGAACCGGATTTAAAAAGCTTACGACTCTCAGCGGATTGGGACCTTTGGACCGTGTGTTAGGTTTTATCATCGGTAGCAGTAAATTTTTCTTTATCATCTCTATCATCGTTTATGCCCTTTTCAGTGTAACGGCAATTCGTGAAAATTTTGAAAACAAAATGGCCGATAGCTTTTTCTATAAGCCGATGTTCGCGACGGGAGATTTTATTTTGCACATTGAAACCGATGATGTCACATCACTCATAGGTGATGACAATGAAACCGATACCAATAGCTCCAAGGAAAATTAATCGATGAATGCCTATACCGATTTTACGGAACGGACGGTTGAATACAATAAATTATTGAGCGATTTCAAACAGCTGTTAAAAGTTAACGGACTCAAATTCACTATTCAGCGTGAAGTGATTTTGGAGATGCTCTATAATTCAGATGAACATCTCACCCCTGAGGGTCTGCACCATCTGATTCAGCAAAAGCACCCTGAGCTTAATACCGGAATTGCAACCGTATATCGCACCCTCTCTTTGCTTGAAGACTCCGATATGGTCACGTCACTCTCCTTCGGTGCTCAGGGGAAAAAATACGAACTCGGAGCCAAAGATCATCACGATCACATTATCTGTACGTCGTGCAGCAACATTACCGAATTTGTAGATGAGCAAATTGAACAGCGTCAACGTGAGATTACGGAAGCGTTGGGATTTGTCATGCAAGAACACTCAATGCAAATTTACGGAATCTGTAAAAGTTGTCAAGAAAATACTAAAAAATAACCATCGAAAAAGGAAACCCATTGGCATTTGAAAACCAATACGTACAACAACGAATTGAAAAAGCCGAAGCGCTAAGAGCACTCGGAATCGATCCGTATGCAAACCATTCAGAGCGTAATACAACAATCGATAAATTTCATAACGTTAACTCCGATCTTTTTCAAAAAGAGGAAAAACGAGACGAGCACCGCCACTACACCGTAGCGGGACGGATTAAACTTTACCGCCTTATGGGGAAAGCGAGCTTTGTCAAAATCGAAGACGAAAGCGGCATGCTCCAAATTTACGTTGCACGCGATAATTTACCGGAGAATTTTTACAACGACGTCTTTAAAAAACTGATCGAAGTGGGCGATATTATCGAAGTAAGCGGCTATCCGTTCGTCACTCAACACGGTGAGCTCTCTCTCCATGCCGATAAACTGACTATTCTTACCAAAGCAATTTCACCGCTACCGGAAAAATTCCACGGAATTCAGGACAAAGAGATGCGCTACCGCCAGCGCTATCTTGATCTGATTATGAACTCCGAAGTGCGTAAAACGTTCCATATCCGCTCGAAAGTGATCAGCCTAACCCGCCGCTTTTTTGAAGATAAAGGATTCTTGGAAGTAGAAACACCGATGATGCATCCGATCGCGGGAGGTGCCAATGCCAAGCCGTTTGTCACCCATCATAATGCCCTCGGAATCGACCGTTATTTGCGTATTGCACCGGAACTCTATCTCAAACGTCTTATCGTCGGCGGTTTTGAAGCGGTATTTGAGATCAACCGAAATTTCCGTAACGAGGGGATGGATGCGACCCACAATCCGGAATTTACCTCTATCGAGTTTTACTGGGCATTCAAAACCTATAAAGATTTGATCGTCATTACGAAAGAGTATTTTGAGTATCTTTTTGATCATCTTGAACTTCCAAAACGTCTCCCCTACGGTGAGTTGGAAGTTGATTTCGATCAGTTCACTGAAATAGAACTCATTAAAAGTCTTAGCGTTATCGGCGGAGTCCCGGAAGAGATTGTTAACGACAAAGAGGCTATTTTGGCATTTTTGAAATCCAAAAACCTCGAAGCCAAAGCGACCATGAATCTCGGACAGCTTCAAGGGGAACTTTTCGATGAGTTCGTCGAAGAAAAATTGATCAATCCGACCTTTATTACCCACTACCCTGTTGAGATATCGCCCCTTGCACGCCGCAGCGATGATCGTCCTGAACTAACGGATCGTTTTGAGTTGTTCATTGCCGGACGCGAAATCGCTAATGCCTTTAGCGAGCTTAACGATCCCGTCGATCAATTACAGCGTTTCGAAGGTCAAATGGCAGCTAAAGATTCGGGCGATGATGAAGCCCATGAGATGGACGAAGATTTCGTCACGGCACTCAGCTACGGTATGGCACCGACGGCGGGTCAGGGGATCGGAATCGATCGTCTCGTCATGATGCTCACCAACCAACACTCTATTCGGGATGTACTGCTCTTCCCGGCTATGAAACCGCACCACAACAACCAAACCAACCACGGAGAAGAAGAATGAGTTTCCTCAAAGAATACGACAACGAAATTTACACCCTATGTGAGCAAGAGCTTGAACGTCAAACCGACCATTTGGAGATGATCGCGTCTGAAAACTTTACCCTACCGGCCGTTATGGAAGCCATGGGTTCAGTATTCACCAACAAATATGCCGAAGGATATCCCGCTAAACGCTATTACGGCGGATGCGAATACGCAGACGGTGTAGAGCAACTCGCAATCGATCGTGCGTGTGAGCTATTCGGATGTAACTTTGCCAACGTACAACCACACTCAGGCTCATCCGCAAACGGCGCGGTTTATGCGGCATTGCTTCAAGCAGGAGACAAACTCCTCGGTATGGATCTCAGCCACGGCGGACACTTGACACACGGTTCAAAGGTAAGCTTTTCGGGTAAAAACTACCACAGCTTTTCGTACGGTGTCGAGCTTGACGGTCGCATCAACTATGAGCGTGTCCTCGACATCGCCAAAATCGTACAACCGAAAATCATCGTCTGCGGTGCATCAGCATACGCTCGCGAAATCGATTTCAAAAAATTCCGTGAAATTGCCGATGCAGTCGGAGCAATCCTTTTCGCTGACATCGCCCACATCGCAGGACTTGTGTGTGCAGGCGAGCACCCTAGCCCATTCCCGTATGCGGATATCGTAACCACTACAACTCATAAAACCCTCGCAGGACCTCGCGGCGGTATGATTATGACGAACGATGAAGAAATCGCTAAAAAAATCAACTCGGCGATCTTCCCTGCACTTCAAGGGGGGCCTTTGGTTCATGTTATCGCGGCAAAAGCGGTCGGATTCAAATTCAACCTCTCTCCAGAGTGGAAAGTCTACGCGAAGCAAGTAAAAGCGAATGCGGCCGTACTGGCAAAAGTGTTGATGGAACGGGGCTATGACATCGTCAGCGGCGGAACCGATAACCACCTCGTTCTCGTATCTTTCCTCAACAAACCATTCAGCGGTAAAGATGCCGATGCGGCACTCGGACGTGCAGGTATCACTGTCAATAAAAACACCGTACCGGGTGAAACACGCTCACCGTTTGTCACATCAGGTGTCCGTATCGGAAGTCCGGCACTCACGTCACGCGGAATGAAAGAGAAAGAGTTTGAACTCATCGCTAACCGCATCGCCGATGTTTTGGATGATGTTGAAAATGTCGCTAAACAAGCCGCTATCAAAGAAGAGCTCAAAGCTCTGGCACAAAATTTCGTTATTTACAACCAACCAACGTATTAATTAAGGAAGAGCGCCCATGACATCGATGGATATGAAACTTATCAAAATGATTTCTGACCATTACTGGTTGAAACATGATACTGTCGTCGATAAAATCGATTTCAAAGGGCGTACATTTTTCAATAAATATGAAAAAATCGATAAAACGCTGACGCAGGCAATTATTGATCAGCATCTTAAAAAGCAAATCACCGTAGCCCACTCTCTCATCAATAAATTCAACAAAGTTGAAAACATCATTATTGATTATAACGGTACAGACCCTCAACGTTTTTACCATAAGGCACAATTGTTGCTTAGAGAAGAGGGATTCATAAATTTCACCGCATTTGAGACCAAAACACCGGGGCATTTGCATGTTTATATCCATAAAGGGCATACGACATTCCAAGAAGCGATACAATTGGGTAAAATGCTTTCGATGAAATTGGCTGCAAAGCAACCGAAACAGTGGAGAATGTTTCCAACGGATGAACTGCCTCCGGAGTATAATATTCTCAACCTTCCCTACGAAGTCTACGCCAAAGAGCGCGGAGCTTCGTGGTCGAAGCATATGTAAAGCTCGATAGCACTATCAATACGTATAAGGAATGGCACTTCAATGGAAGAAAAAAACGAACTTAACGACATCATTCTAAGTAAAAGCGGATCAAATTCCAATAGCAAAAAGTTACTATTGGCAATTGCGGCTCTAACACTCATCCTTATCATCGTTTTGGTGATTATGAATTCACTCAAAACCCAAAGTGATGAACAGCCGCCTCTTGCCGCCGTTCCCCCACAACCGACCTCTCCGACTGAGATCATTGATGATCCTCTTTTTGAACCGGTTGAAGTGATCCAAGAGGGTGCCGGAAATGTCACGAATGCCGAAGCACCTCAAGATTTAGGGCAAATTGCTCAAAAAATAAAAGAAGAATCTTTTCAAAATACGCCGGTGCAAGAGAATGTGGTTCAAAGTTCTCCGACAACCGTTGTACAGCAAAGTGCTCCTCTCCCTGCGAAAGTGGTCTCCAAACCTGTTGCGGCACCGGTAAAAGTTCAAGCGGCTCCTAAAACGGTTAAACCGGTAGTGAATACCCCTACCATCAAATCAGTCAAACCGACTGAGGTAAAAAAGGTCGCAGAAGCTAAAAAAGCTGTCGCAGTAACCGCTAAACCTGTCACAGAAGCGGTACAAAAAGCGGCTGAAACTCCGACGAAGAGTGCAGTAGCAGAAACCACAACTCCTAAAGCTGCCGCTAAAGCGGCTGAGCCTATGGGAACCTATTACATCCAAGTCGGTTCATTTACCAAAGAGCCGAGCAAAACCCTTTTTGATCGTCTGAATGCCAGCGGACTTAAATACACAACCGTTCCAAGCGGTGCTGCTACCAAAGTGATGGTAGGACCGTTCCAAGGTGAAAAAGCGGCACGTGACGTTCTCGGAACCGTCAAACGTAATGTTGAAGCCGGCGCATACATCACAAAGGGGTAACGTGATTGCTTCACGCCATTTTTCTCTCGATCAATTTGCTCCCATAGCCGTCTACGAAAAGGCCAAAAGCCTTTTCCCCTCTGAAGTCAGTTTTCTCTTCGAAAGTGCCGGAAACAGTGAAGGCAATTACACTATTATCGTCATCGGTGCACGTGAACGGCTCATCTACAATGAAAAAACAACCACCTATATCGACAGTGAGGGAACACAAAAATCTCTCGACATCTCTCCGTTTTCCTTTTTAAAAGAGTATTACTCTAAACTCGACCAAAAAGCCTATCGTGAACAGGCACGAGAATTGAATGTCGGATACATTGATGGATTTATCGGCTACATCGGCTACGATATGGTGCAGGTTTTCGAACATGTTCTCGAAGAGTCGATGTCTCATCTACTTGATCAGACACACATTCCCGATATGGATCTCATCCTCCCGAAACTCACCCTTGTTGTCTCCCATAAAAATGCGAGCATTACCATGCTCAGCTGCGTAGAGAGTATGATCGGCCGTTTCGAAGAAATAGAGAGCGTTCTCAAAGCTCCCTATAGCTATACCCCTCTAAAAGCGATGAAAAATGACAAAGGGGGCGAATTTATCTTTACCAAAGAGAAATTTTTCTCCATGGTCGATGAGTCCAAAAAAATGATCCTCAGCGGAGATGTCTTTCAAATCCTGATGACCAACCGCTATATCCGCCATGCGAGAGTAGATCCGTTTAGCTTTTACCGTATTTTGAGACTCAAAAATCCCTCTCCCTATATGTATCTGATGGAATATGAGGATTTCAGCATCGTCGGCAGTTCTCCTGAAGTGATGGTACGT
>DLUI01000014.1 GCA_002742695.1 Sulfuricurvum kujiense
TCAGACATCACTCCGCTCTCAAAGAGACTTTTGTCTTCAGCTTTATAAAACAGTGCTTTATCCGCCATTTTTAAATACTGTGCGATGCGGTTTATCAGATTGTAATCTTGTATGGTCGATGTATGAACCGCTACACACCCTTTTTTTAGCATTATGGCGATATTGCTCAGAGCACCTGAGTCGCTCAAAGCACTCACTGCTGTCTCGATCGTTGCTCCGTTATTTGAATTACGGTGTTGTTGAACAAACTCGAGTGTAATCTCATTATCAATACGGGGAATCGAGTCACTTGCTAATACGGCCGTTGTAACACCGCCGCTGAGTGCACGGCGAGAGAGTTTTTCAAGATTGGTTCGATTGAGTTGAGAATCTTTCAGACGTACATCGGTATCGATCAGTCCGGGAATTAAATAACACCCATCCGCATTGATGATCTCATCACCGCCAAGATTCTCTCCGATCTGGGTAATTACCCCCTCTTCAATCCGAACATCGCTACGACGTTCTCCATTGATATCACAGATAATTGCGCCCTTAATGATCATATAAACGCTCCCGTTGCTCTTTTGTAGGTATAATTACGGTATTTTAGTCCAAGAAATGTTAAAGGTACCTCTAAAGTGCTCAAGTTCATTGTGTTTTTACTCCCTTTACTCCTCTATGGCGCTCCTGATATGTATAAAACAGGCAAAAATCTCTATTTTTCCAAAGGGTGCAACGGCTGTCATGGGGTATCGGCAAGCGGAACAAATCGCTATCCTCCTCTTGCTTATCGACGCAAACCGTTTTTAATGTCAAAACTAAAAAATTACCGTGCCAAACAAGGAACAACTCAGCAATCCCAGCTAATGATCCCTTTTGCCATGGAACTTAGCGATAAAGAGATTGATGCCTTGACCACCTTTTTAAGCGAATACAACGAAAATAAAAGCAATTACAAACCTGATTTCAGTACACGAGGAGACGGAGGATCATGAAACTACTCGTCAGTGCATTGGAGCACTCTGCTAATGTCCATTTATCCTATCTGCTCAAAGAGCTGGGTGAAGAGGTCGTTTTAAGCGGGATATTTGATAACACGTTGGGAGAGAGCATTGTCGATTTGCGCTCCACATCGGTCATGGGATTTGTTGATGCGATTAAAAAGCTCCCTTTTTTCTTCCGATTGAAAGATCAGATGGTGGAACTCTCAGCGTCAGCAGATAAAGTACTGCTGATCGATTCCTCAGGGTTTAACCTCCCCTTGGCTAAAGCGATCCGTAAACACTATCCCGATAAAGAGATCATCTACTACATCCTTCCGCAAGCGTGGGCATGGAAGAAGAAACGGATTCCCGTTTTAGAAAAAACGATCACGAAACTCTGTTCTATCCTCCCGTTTGAACCTTCATATTATTCCAAAGATGCCCCCATCGAATACGTCGGACATCCCCTTCTCGATGAGATCACTATCCGAAAAACATCTCTCGAACCTACGGGAAAAATCACCTTTATGCCCGGGAGCCGCCCAGGAGAGATAAAACGGCTAATGCCGGTTTTTAGAGAGCTCCGTTCTATGTTAGAAACGCGTGCCTTGATCGTTATCCCGCCCCATTTCACCGCGGAACAAATTTCAGAACTCTACGGCGATATATCCACCTTTGAGATTACTCACGAAGCGCATCAAAGCCTAGCAGAATCTGATTTTGCCTTTATATGCAGCGGAACAGCAACACTTGAAGCCTCTTTGATCGGTACACCGTTTATACTCGCTTATATCGCCAAATCACTCGATTACGCAATTGCTTCACGTTTAGTAAAGCTAAATTACGTCGGATTAGGAAATATCTTATTTTCCCATAAATACGGACGTAAACTGCATCCTGAGTTTATTCAAAACTCCGTCAATGCACAAAATCTGTATAATGCGTATCAACAAATGGATAAAACCGCTTTTTTTAACGATGCGGCTTCATTGCGTGAACTTTTGGGTCATGGAAGCGCCCAACGTGTCAGTACACTTATCAAGGATAACAATGCTTAGAATTTTTTCATGGATGAAAACCAAAATACGTCACATTAGCAATGATAAAATCATCCCGTATACCTTTGCCCTCAGTGATGGTCCGATGCTGTTTCGGGATCTTTTAAAAACCAATAAAATGTATCAAGAGGGGCTAAAACTTGAGGGGAAAATTCCCGGATTTCGTCTCAGTATCGGGAGAAGCTACCTCGTTTTTATCGCCCTTTGGCATCTAATTTTGCTCCCTGCTTCAGCACTTTTACACACTGTTTTAGCAAAAATAGATTGTCATCTTTTGATTTTGATGGCGATACTCTTTACGGGGATGTTTTTTGCTACCTACGCCATTTTCAAAGAGTATCTGATCGATACGGTCGCATTAAAGATTATCAAAACGGCATGGGAAAATCATTTTCCCCATTTCGATTATGATTTGCACGCTAAAGAGGTAGCAAAGATTTATTCCGAAGCATTGGAAAAAGAGATACCGCATAAAAATATGCAGCTTTATATTTTAGATCGTCTCGTGGAGATGAAAAAATAAATATCTAGCGGCTTAGGGTGATTACCCGAGCCAAATCGCTATCCATATTGAGCAAGTGAGTACGAAACCAATCTCCCAATCGATCCTTCACATACGCTTTGGCAAACATCAGTTTGCCGCTTGAAGCTTTCTCTCTGAAATAATTCATCTCATCAAATGCTTTTTGGTGCTCTTGTTTATGTTCGGCTTTGTTCGGATAAACAACGCTATCCATATCCGCCTCTTCTTCGGCAAAATGTCCCTGAGTATGAAGAACAACCGCATCAAAAGCTTCTAAAAACTCACTATCCGTCGCATTTTTGAGTGTGTCGTACAACACATAGAACTCTTCATGACGTTGGTCGATGGAGTCTACACCCACTTTTAGAGCTTCCGGCAAATGGGACATTGAGAGCCTTTTTTATAAAGGTATTCAATTATTGTTCTACACTACGCAGGACTCTACTTTTTATATTTTCCCAAAATACCCATAAAAGTGGGGATATTCGCTCCGCCGTCATGACGCCCTATTTTTTTCCCTTTTGCATCCAAAAAATGGAATGTCGGTGTTCCGATATACCCTAATCCCTCAGGGATAAAATCTTTGTGGATATCGATATGAACGGGAACAAAGCTCTTATGAATTTCATTGGCTACCGCATTTTCTTCAAATACGACATCATTCATATACTCACAAGCCGGACAATTCTCTTTGGAGAGCATTACCATCACCTTTTTCTTCTCTTTTGCCGCTTGAGCGAGTGCGGCGTCATACGACACTGCCCATTTAAGTTCCGCAAAGGCACAACTTGCCATTACAGCCAATGCTAAAATAATTTTACTCATTTGATCTCTCCTAAATGTTTTAGAAACTCTTGCGGTTCTTTAAATCCGACGATATCGGCACTATTGATACGTCTGCTATTCTCGTCAAAAAACAAAATTGCAGGAGGCCCGAATATACCGTATTTAGAACTGATCGCTTTTGCCGCATCATCGTTAGCGGTCAAATCAACTTGAACCAAAACATAGCTGTCCATTGCCGTTTTGACACGCTCATCGCTAAAGGTTTTCTCTTCAAGTTCTTTACACGCGGTGCACCAGTCGGCATAAAAATCTACCATCACTTTTTTACCTTTGTTTTCGACCAAAATAGCCTCCAACTCTTCGATTGAGGTGATGCGTTCAAATGTTTTGTGTTGATTTTGCGCCACAGATACCGCTAGTTCTTTATTCGGTAAAAACGGATCGAGCGGATGAAGGGGATCTTTTGCGCCGCTCATACCCCCAAGCAACAAAGACATACCGTAGAGTAAAATAATAATCCCCAATGCTTTTTTGTTGGCTTGAGGGCATCGGATACAATTACCGCTAATCGGTTCAAGTGCACCAATGTTAATCGCAACAAAAACAGCCAAAGCACCCCAAAGCATCATAGAAATATTTTCATCGATGATACGGCTGATCATCCAAATCGATACACCGATGAGCATAACCCCAAAGATCGATTTGACACTGTCCATCCAAACTCCGGGACGAGGCATAAATTTACCGGCACTTGTTCCCACTGCTACCAGCGGGATACCCATTCCGATACTGAGGGCAAAAAGGGCAACACCGCCAAGAAGCGCATCCCCCGTTTGACCGATATAAATTAATGCTCCTGCCAACGGTGCCGCAACACACGGTCCGACGATAAGGGCAGAGAGGAATCCCATAATGGCCACACCGACGATCCCGCTGCGTTTGCCGCTGAGTTGTGTAATGCGCGATTGGATAGCATTAGGGATTTGAAGTTCAAACAGATCAAACATCGACATCGCTAGTGCGACAAATACTAGGGAGAAAAGGGTTATAATCCAAGGGGTCTGAAATGCGGCCTGAAGGTTCGCACCGAAAAGTCCTGCCAAAATACCTGCTATTGTATACGCAACCGCCATTGAGAGGACATACACAACCGAGAGCCAGAATGCTTTTTTAGTCCCTAACCCTGCCCCTTGTGCGACAATAACCGAAGAGATAATCGGAATCATAGGGAATACACATGGGGTCAATGCCAACAATAAACCAAATCCAAAAAAACTCAAAATAATAAACCAGAGGCTCCCCCCCTGAATCACGTTTGCAATCTGATCTGTCTCAGAGGCTTTGACTTCCTCTTTAGGAACACTCACTTCCATCTTTGTCGTCTCAACCGCCGGAGCTTTTAAAATAGAACTGTTTGAAGAACTCCCTTCGGTCAGTTTAGTCGCATCAATGGTAATCTTTAGTACGGTTTCGATGGGTTCATAACATAATCCTGCAGATGAGCACCCCTGATAGGAGAGTTTTACACCGATACTTTGTTCACCGCTGACATCTGTACTTTTAGAGAGTTTAATCCGAATTGCCGGAGAGGTTTCAAAAACACGTTCCCCTTCATGATCGACAGCTTTATTCATTGTCACGGAAGCA
>DLUI01000166.1 GCA_002742695.1 Sulfuricurvum kujiense
AATCGCTTTCCAAACCAATCTCCTTGCCCTCAACGCGGCCGTTGAAGCGGCGCGCGCCGGTGAACACGGTTTAGGGTTTGCCGTCGTTGCGGATGAAGTTCGTAACTTGGCTCAACGTGCCGCATCGGCTGCCAAAGAGACCTCCGATATCATCGAAGAGGTTGTCGGACAGATCAAAGAGGGGAACCAAATCGCCCTCGCTACCCACACCTCATTCCAAGAGATCGTTGAACAATCTAAAAAAGTATCCGACCTGATCGGTGAAATCGCTATAGCAGGAAAAGAACAAGCTGAGGGTATGGGTCAGATCAATCAAGCAATGGGTCAAGTTGACCAAGTAACCCAACAAGTAGCCGCTAACTCCGAAGAAGCCGCCGCAGCCGCTGAAGAACTTAACGCCCAAGCAACCTCGATGATGGAAACCGTCCGAATCTTAGCTAAAATGGTAGGGATGGAGAGCGATGCTCCCGCAACCCAAGGAGTGAAGAAAATGAATCTGCACCATTTAGATCCGAAGCCGGTCATTGCCCACCGTGCTCCTGCACAGCAACAGCGTAAAACAATCCCGACACGAGCCGATGACGTGTTTCCTCTCTCTGAGAACGATCTGAAAGAGTTCTAAAAGAGGAGATGGGTATTTGTTAATAGTGAATTAACAAATATTTACCCAACACCGACTACAATAGCGAATATTTTTCACATAGGTAGTCCATGAACAAAGTCCTCTCTATTTTAGGCTCCATGAAAACCATGGCAGCACTTATGCTCGTATTTGCCGTTACTATAGGCTATGCAACGTTTATTGAAAACGATTACGGCTCAATGACTGCTAAAGCAGACATCTATAATGCACGATGGTTTGAAATTCTTCTTGCATTGCTGGCCATTAATCTCACACTCAACATTATCAATTTTAAAATGGCTCGTAAAGGTAAATGGCTCGTCTTTATTTTTCACGTTGCCTTTTTAATTATCCTTGTGGGTGCTGCACTAACCCGTTATATTGGATATGAGGGTGTTATGCATATCCGTGAAGGATCGAGCAGTGACTTCATACTCAGTGCCGAACCTTACGTTACTTTCAAAGTGACAAAAGGTGATAAAACGTATGACTTTAAAGAGAATCTTTTCCTCTCTAAACGTACCTCTAACGCATTTGAGCGAACATTAGAGATTGATGGGGAACAAATTCATGTCAACCTCGATAGCTATATGGGAGATGCCCGCTATGAAGCGGTTGCCGATCCAAAAGGTGAACCTCTTTTTAATCTGATGGTGACCGGAGCGCAAGGGGCACAGCAAGTTTCCCTTAAAAAAGGTGAATTCATCGAAGCAAACGATGTTGTCATCGATTTTGATTCGAATAAAACCTTCGACAAACCGGTCATTGCCATCAGTGTAGAAGGTGACAAAGCCTATTTAAATGCTCCTATGACATTAGCGACCCTTAGTATGGATACCCAAAAAACCGCTGCGTTAAACGGCGGCAAGCATCCTATGACGTTGCGTACACTTTTCCAAACAGCGCAAAGCGGATTTGTATTGCGTGAATTCCTCCCAAAAGCATCTATGCAACTGGTCTCCAAACCTGCCAAAGGGCCTATGATGCAAGGGCATGATGCATTAACATTGACGTTATCCAGCGGCGATAAAAAAGAGTCTGTTGTTGTCCTCGGCTCCGTAGGTGAAGTCGATGAAGGTAAAAAAATAGCACTAGGCGATACTCATATCGAGATAGCGTACGGCTCTATAGAGCGCAAACTCCCATTCGCTATCGCTTTGCGCGATTTTGAGTTGGAGCGATACCCGGGTTCTATGTCTCCGGCATCGTATGCGAGTGAAGTCACTCTTCTTGATCCTGCCAATCAGGAAAAATTTGATTTTCGTATTTATATGAACCATATCCTCGATTACCAAGGGTTCCGTTTTTTCCAATCTTCATACGATCAAGATGAAATGGGAACCGTACTTTCTGTGAACCGCGATCCGGGGACTCTGATCACGTATATTGGCTATTTACTCCTTGCGATCGGAATGTTCGGTGTATTGATCGTTAAAAACGGCCGTTTCAATGCATTGGGGGAAAAACTAAAATCATTGGATGTCAAAAAAACAGCAGCCTCTTTAGCCATCATCCTTATGACTTTAGGAACTACCGACTCTATCGCGGCAGAGGGAGAGAATCCTGTTATTAAGACGGCCAAAGGGTTCGATAAAGCCCATGCGGAACAATTCGGTCATTTGATTGTTCAAGATTCAAGCGGTCGTATGAAGCCGATGGATACGCTATCGCATGAAATTTTGGCGAAACTCAACCGTAACGACACCTTTATGGGACTTTCTTCCAATCAAGTTGTGTTAGGGATGATGCTCCGTCCGGATGCATGGCGTGAGATCGCGATGATCCGCACGGGAGACAAAGAGATCAATAAACTGATCGGTCTTCCTGAGAGCGCTAAAACAGCAGCATTTTCTCAGTTCTTTGAATTCCCGGATGAAATTAGCGGCTATAAATTGGCACAAATGGTGGATGAAGCTACTCGTAAAGCACCGGGAAAACGGGATAAATTTGACAAAGCATTGCTCCAAGTAGATGAGCGCGTTAATGTCGCCTATATGGTGTATACGGGTTCTTTGATACGTATGTGGCCGAAACCTGCCGATAAAAACCATAAATGGGATGCAACCATCGAGGCGTTGCAATCTCTCGCCCCGAAAGAGGCTGAAATCGTACGTCTTCTAGCGATCGGTTATTTCGGTTCGATCGATGAAGCGATGCAAAGCGGCGATTGGTCCAAAGCGGATGAAGCACTAGCGCGTATCGATAAATACCAGCGTTTTGTCGGTGCCAGTGTTTATCCGAGTGATACAAAAGTAAAAGTAGAGATTCTCTACAACAAAGTCAATATTTTCGAGCAGTTATGGCCTCTGTATTTCGTCGTCGGATTTACGTTGCTCATTTTATCGTTCATCAAAATCATCAAACCGACTTTCCGTGAGGCATGGTTGAGCAAAGTCTCTTTTGGACTTTTAGTTCTTTTCTTTGCCGCCCATACGGCAGGGCTTGCAATGCGCTGGTACATCTCAGGGCATGCTCCATGGTCAAACGGCTATGAATCGATGATCTACATCGGATGGGCAAGCGTATTAGCAGGATTTATCTTCTCACGCCGCTCTGTAATGACGATGGCGGCTACGGCGATTATGACAGGATTGATCCTCTTTGTCGCCCATCTCAATTGGATGGATCCTCAGGTGACGAACCTCGTCCCTGTACTTCAATCGTACTGGCTGACAATCCACGTAGCGATGATTACGGCGAGTTACGGATTCTTAGGTCTTGGTGCGTTACTGGGGATGATCACCCTTATCCTCTTTATCCTCAAAAATCCGGCGAACTCCGATCGTCTTAATCTCGCGATCAAAGAGCTTAATGCGATCAATGAGATGAGTCTCATCATCGGTTTGGTACTCCTCACCGTCGGAAACTTCCTCGGAGGTGTCTGGGCGAATGAGAGCTGGGGACGCTACTGGGGATGGGACCCGAAAGAGACTTGGGCATTGGTAACAATCCTTGTCTACGCCGTCGTTATCCACTTGCGTATGATCAAAGGGGCGTATAGCGACTATATCTTTAGTGTTGTATCGCTCTTGGCATTTACATCGGTCCTCATGACCTATTTCGGAGTGAACTATTATCTAGCAGGGTTACATTCGTACGCCAAAGGGGATCCCGTTCCGGTGCCTGATTTCGTCCCATGGACCTATGCGGTTATCGCTATCATCATTGCTATGGCATACTCGAAGCGGGCGACTCGATAATTATGAACACCGCGTTAAGAGAACTCTTTTACGCGTACAAATATCTCCCCGTAGGGGTGATGATTTTTAAAGATGAAAAGCTCTTTTTTGTCAATGACCACCTCCGTAGTATCTTGCTTTTGGCAACTCTTTCCAGTGATGACATTATTCACATTATAGGGGAGATGATTGCTTTAGAATCACCCTCCCATTCCACTCTTTATGAATTTTTATTTCACAATGACTACTTTTTATATCGCAATAGCGTCATTCAAATAGAGCGTCAAACATTCGAGGGTTTTGCCGTATTTGTTTTAATCCGAATATCCGAACCAACCATAGATGCCATAGACTCTATTCAACCCATCAGATCACTGCGTCACGAAAAAAATATCAAACCCATGTCGCACGATGAGAGTGAATGGAGATTTTTACACAAAGCGTTAGGGTCAAAATTCGAAGAGAGAAAATTCCCCTCTATTGTTTTGTATAACGAGATTCCGATTAAAGGAAATTGTTCTGTTGTAGAGATCCTAGCAGGGGAGATCGGGTTAAAAATTGACAAGAGACAGCTTATAGCGGCAGAAATCGGCAAACATTGGTTATTCGGTAGCAAACATGAGAATATGATTTCAGGAGAAGTGAGTCGATACGATATTCTGCTCAGTCGGATTTGGCTAAAAAATCTTACCCTTGTCTCTCAAGGATTTCACCAAAGAAGTCTCATACGCTACACGACAGAAAATACCAGCCGATTCACGGTTACGCTCGGAGGCAAAAAAAGATCACTCCTTCTGCGTGATGTATCGGAAAAAGGGATATCGGTGCAAACCGATGATTCGGAAACGTTGATAGCATTATCATCGATGATCGGTAAAACATTGCATGGGGAGCTGATTATTGGCACATTAACCATAGAGATAAAAGCACTCTATCTCTACACGATCGCATTAAATACTACCGAAGCGATGAAAGTAGCCTTTAGTATCGGATATGATTCCGAAAGTAGAGCCATACTTCGCGAGTGGATGAACACAAAACAGCTCGCCCTTATCAAAGAGGTCAGAAATTATGTTCAAATGATCTCCCCTTAAAAGAGGGGGAAAAATTACTTAAACCACCCCTTCACTTTTTCAAATGTCGATTCAAACATCGATTCATGCGGTTTGGATTCGATACCGAAACTCTCTTGGAGTTTTTGCAATAGCTCTTCTTGCGCAGTGTTGAGACGGTTAGGGTAGGTGAGGTGGATTTGAGCGATTAAATCCCCTTTACCGCGTCCGTGAACATCGGCAACCCCTTCATTTCGGAAACGATACTGTTGTCCATCTTTGGTTCCCGTTTCAAGCTCTAGTGTCAGTTCACCGTTGAGAGAAGGGATCGTGATATCTTCCCCCAAAACCGCTTGGGTGAAAAATACGGGAACTTCGAGATAGATATCGTTACCGTTTCGGATAAAGTGGCTGTCTTCTTCCACTTCGAAGGTCACATACATATCGCCTCGTACGCCGCTTTTACCTGTATTTCCACGTCCTGAAACACGAAGACGATTACCGGTGTCGATCCCTGCAGGAACTTTAACGGTGACACTCTCTTTTTCTTCAGTGTAACTTTTCCCTTTGCAATCACCACACTTTTCACTCGCCATAGTCCCCTCACCGTGACACGCAGGACAGGTTTGGGAAAAGGTCATAAACCCTTGACGGACATATACTTGTCCTTTGCCGCCGCACTGGCTACAGCTGGTAACTTTCCCCTCTTTGGCACCGGTTCCTTTACAGGTTTTGCATGAGCTTTTTGTTGTAAACTTGACCTCTTTTTCGCATCCGAAAACCGCTTCTTTGAAGCTGACGCGCATCTCGACACCCATATCGAGAGGAAATTTATCCACTGCTGCGCGAGATTGTTTACGTCCGCCTCCGGCGAAACCGTTGAACATCTCTTCGAAAATACTTCCCAAATCATCAAATCCGCCGCTGCTTCGACGTCCACCACCCCCCTGAAGGCCCTCTTTACCGTATCGGTCATAGATAGCACGTTGTTGATCGTCGCTTAGAACTTGGTACGCTTCATTGCAGAGTTTGAACTTATGTTCTGCCGTGTCATCGTTCGGATTACGGTCAGGATGGTAGAGTTTTGCCATTTTACGATACGCTTTTTTAATCTCGTCTCCGTTGGCATTTTTGGTGATCTCTAGAATCTCATAGTAGCTCATTTCTTCCACGCAATAACTCCAAAATATATTTTTTTGGAATTATACCATATTGAAAAGAGTGTTAGCAAAGTTTAGTCTTAAAGACTCAACTATATTTGGAACAACCTTTGCTACAATACGACTATGAAACGTTCCTTAGAGAAATTTAACCGCCTTGTTGACGCCCTGCAGCAACTCCCCACCGTCGGGCAAAAATCGGCTACCCGATTAGCCTATCATATGGTCATGCATGACAGTTTCGGCGCACTCAAACTCGCCCATGCGATCGAAAATGCGATTACTTCTCTGAAAAAATGCCGCTCGTGCGGAGGGTTGAGTGAAGATGAGCTTTGCTCGATTTGCAGTGACGAACGTCGTAACCACGAAATCCTCTGTATCGTCGAAAATGCCAAAGATATTTTGACGTTTGAAGAGAACGGCCTATTTGACGGTCGCTATTTTGTCCTTGAATCCCTCGAAGAGCTTGATCTTTCCCATTTGCGCGGAGTGGTCAAAAGCGGGATCAAAGAGGTAATTTTCGCTCTGACCCCCTCCATCGCCAATCAGGGGGTAATGCTCTATATCGAGGATAAGCTTTATGACTGCGACGTCCGCTTTAGCCGTATCGCACAGGGGGTTCCGACGGGGGTGAGTTTGGAGAACGTCGATATTCTCTCACTGACCAAAGCGATGGAAGATCGCGTCAGCATTTAAACTACATATATTTTTTTGTCCTACTCGTCGCCTCGGCATTACGCGGATCATCAGGCCAGTAATGTTTGGGATATCTCCCTTTTAGCTCTTTTTTGACATCGTTGTACGAGCCGTTCCAAAATCCGATGAGATCACGGGTTACTTGGATCGGACGGCGGGCAGGGGAGAGGAGATGAATTAAAAGCGGTATTTTCCCCTCAAATACGCTCGGATGGCTCCCAAGACCGAAAACCTCCTGTATCCGCACCGCTAAAATAACCGCTTCGGGATTAGAGTAATCCAACGCTACGCTAGTGCCGCTCGGAGCACTAAAGTGTGTCGGAAGGAGGGCGTTTAATCGTTGTGTCTCTTCCCAACTGAGTTGTGAGGTGAGGATGGCGTAGAGATCAAGACTCTCACATTCACGGAGTGAGCTTTGGGTACTCAGATGGGGCAAAAGCCATATTTCCAAGGACGACAGGAGTGCTTCGTCACTGAAATTGCCGAACGAGTTTTCGCTACAGTGATAGTGCATGGTTTGAAGACGATGACGCAAAGCAACCGATGATGCTGACCAAGGTAGGGCATCAACCCCTTTTGAGCGTATCCCCTCCAGTAGTGTCCGTTTCACCTCCATCGCGTCGGGATGCTCTAGCGGTCGCGATTCGACGATGATAGCCCCAAGGCGGGTGATCTCTCTCGCTTCAACCCGCTCTGACTCAGCGTTCCACGTTATCGTCGCTTCCGTGCTGAAAAGTTCAGGGAGATACCGTTCCAACACATCGATACAAAGCGGAGCGCATTGGTAAATCTGCCCCGTTGTTGACTCTCCGCCGCTTTGGGTGACGATGAGCCACTCCTCGCCGATCAAATCATCCTCCTGAGCTAATCTGACCTCTTTGCCGTTGCTGAGGAGATATTTATCCCCTTTGGGACTACGGAGTCGGGCGATTCGATCGGGATAAGCGAGGGTGAGCAAAAGGGCGATCATCTCTGAGGGGAAATCCGCTGACAAACGCAATGATGACGTGAGCCGTTTTGCGATATCTCTGGCCGTTGCGAGGATAAAATTGGCATTCTCAGCCATCACAGGAGGAAGCACATTGGCGTTAAACGCATCACACAATCGCCAAAACCGCTCCCGCATATCGGATGTCCGCTCACTGCTTCGGGCGAAGAGATCACGCTCGTTGAGCAAAGCGGCCAATACAATAGCTTCACTCTCATATCCCAACGTTTGCCCGATGCGTATCATGTGCGCCAAACGGGGGTGAATCCCTAACCCCATCATGGCTTTTCCGTGAGCTGTAATCGAGCCTTTAGCATCCATAGCACCCATCATCTGCAAAAGTGACACACCGTGAGCCAGTGCTTTAGCGGGGGGAGGGGTAATCCATGAGAGTTCGTTATCTCCCCATAAACCCAGTTCCAATGCCAAAGGGGTGAGATCACACAGACGAATCTCCGGCTCTTTATGAGAGGTTAGCATCTGATGGCTCGTCGCACTCCATAGGCGGTAACATTTCCCTGCACTTAAGCGGCCTGCACGACCTGCGCGCTGATCGGCTGAGGCACGGGAGATTCTCTGCGTAACGAGCCGCTCCATACCGCTGCGAGGGTCAAAAGTGAGCACTTTTTCCAACCCTGAATCGACAACGATGGTTATCCCCTCAATGGTGAGGCTTGTTTCGGCGATGTTGGTGGCGAGAACGATTTTGCGCCTTAGCGACGGTGCGATAGCGCGCTCCTGAACCTCTTTGGAGAGTTCCCCATAAAGCGGAGAAATATCGATCTCCCTCTCTTTGTAATACGCTTTGAGCATCCCCTCAAGGGCTTTGATTTCACGAGATCCTGGTAAAAAAACGAGGATACTCCCCTCATCAGAATGAATAATGGTTTGGATCAAATCCATCAGTGCCGCGACAATCTTTTTCGGCTCAATTGTTGGCGTATTGGGTGGCAGATGCTCTATCGCAATCGGGAAACTGCGCCCTACGCTAGTGATGAGGGGAGGATGATTGAGCAATCTCTGCAATGCGTCGGTGTCCAGCGTTGCCGACATCACCATAATCTTCAAATCCTCGCGTAAAAACTCCTGAGACTGCAGAGCAAAGGCGAGGGAGAGATCGCTATGCAGATGGCGCTCATGGAACTCATCGAAGATGATAAGGGCGACACTCTCTAACGAAGGGTCACTTTGGAGCATACGGGTCAAAATCCCTTCGGTGACGACGAGGATTTTTGTGTCGCTACTTAGTTTTTTTTCGGCTCGAATTTGATACCCGATCCGCATTCCCACTTTTTCACCCAGCAGGTGTGCCATACGTTCGGCGGCACTCCTTGCGGCGATCCGTCGCGGTTCCAGCATAATGATCTGTTTCCCCTCCAACCACGGCTCATCCAATAGCGCAAGGGGAACTGATGTCGTCTTTCCCGCTCCCGGAGGGGCTTGGAGGATAAGGCGGTTTGAGGTTAATAGTGCGGAGCGGATATCGCCGATAACGTCGTATATGGGAAGATTCATAAGGAAAATAATAGCCAATTACTTCCCCGAAACGGCTTAGTGGTAGACGCGTGAATTGTTAGAAAATACAATCACATTATTAGAACACGAAAAGGTAAAATTCAACAACAGGAAACTTATGAGTAAAATTAAACGCTATAAATCGATTGATAAACGGGTTATTACCGAAGGTGAAAAGATCGATTTCACCATTTATCTCCGTAATGAGACCAAAACAGCAATGACCCTCTTTTTGCAAAGCGACACGGTTGTCGATTCGAACAACAGAAGCCGTTTGAGAGAAATTGAACGCCTCTATATCGAGGATGAAGACTCTCTGCGCTACGAAGCCTACGTCCAAAAGCACATCCAATCCATCGCGCGCGCCGAAGATATCCCAATGGATAGCAAAGCGCTGATAATATACGAACGGGCAACCTCTGTTATTAACGATATGTTTCATAATCCTGAGTCACTAGAGACGATTCAGAACACAAAGCCGCTGGTTAATACCATTGTCGAGGTGATTTTGCGTGATAGCGGTGCGATTGAGTCTCTCTTGAAAATAACGGCTCATGATTACTATACCCATACCCACTCGCTCAATGTCAGCATTTATGCCCTTAGTCTCGGAAATTTTTTAGGGATCAATGAAAAAGAGTTGGAGCATCTTGGGATGTCTGCAATATTGCACGATATCGGGAAGAGTCAAGTCGATTACGACATTATCAATAAAAACGGAACATTGAGTGAACAAGAATTTGAGACGATGAAAGCTCACCCGTGTTTAGGGTATGACATTGTTCTAAAACTAGGGATCACCGAGCCGAAAATACTATCGGGTATTCGTCATCATCACGAAAAAATAAACGGCAAAGGATACCCCGATCAGATCAAAGGCGATGCAATATCACTCTTCGCACGAATCATCGCCGTATGCGATGTATTTGACGCATTAACAACTAAAAGATCTTATAAAAATCCGATGAGTACATTTGAATCCATTAAACTGATGAAAGAATCAATGCGAGAACATTTGGATATGAAAATTGTCGATTCGCTGATACGGATGCTGCATAAAAAATAAAAATCATCATATAGTTTCAAAATAAGATATAATTATTAACAGTATGAAAGACTGGATGATTGAGTGCAATTAATGAAACTATTTAAAGAACAAATTCGATGGAAGTTACTTTTACTTTTTTCGCTTTTACTTTTAGGAATCTCCATTATCCTTACCGCTCAGCATGTCATTTCGTATAAAAATATGCTTCAAGAAACTTTTGAAGAACAAAAATTGCTATTACAAGACAACAAGCTTCTTCGGGCCAAGAATCATACCGAGTCACTTGCCATACAACTTGAAAATGAATTAGCCGCATATAACTTTTCAAAATTTTCCGAATTGGTTTTCAGCGATGCAGCTAAAAGTGAAAACATTATCCATATCGATGTCGTAGACAAAAGTGGAAATGTGATCGTTAATTCATCAAATTCCAAACTGCACGAATCCCCTATTTACCCCAAAAATATTAATACGAATACTCTTCAGGTAAGTGAACAAACTTACAATCATCACCCCATCCTCGTTATCAAAAAATCTCTTTATATGGGAAGCGAACTGTGGGGCGTATTAACCCTCTATTTTTCACAAACGGAGCTAGAGAAAAAAGTCTTAAATTATTCTCGCCAAATGGAAGACAACGTTCATCAGTCGTTGTATCAATCACTCATCTCTATGGTAATCTTTTTGGTCTTGTTTCTCCCCATCGCATACAGTATGGCTACACATATCAGTAATCCGATTATCGATTTAACGAAACGGGCGGAAGAGCTGTCCAACGGCAATTTTATGCCGAAATCGGTTGAGATCGGGAATAGAAAAGATGAGCTAGGGAAATTGGAGAGAACCTTTGACAAGATGAGTGAAAACTTGCAAAATTCCTACAATAGGCTCGCACTTTATAATACACAATTAGAGCAGATGGTACAAACACGCACACTGGAACTGGAAGCAAAAAATATAGAATTAGAAAAGCTCTCCATCACGGATAAATTGACTCAGCTCTATAACCGTGTCAAATTAGAAGAGGTCTTCACCGATCAGATACAAGCCGCGAGACGCTATAACGCTCCGTTTTCGGTTCTTTTATGCGATGTCGATCTCTTTAAAAATGTTAACGATACTTTTGGCCATTTAGTCGGAGATAAAGTGCTCGTGGAGATTGCTGCAATACTAAATGCAACACTACGGGAAACTGACATCATCGGTCGATGGGGAGGGGAAGAGTTCCTCATTATTTGCCGTGAGACCGATCAAAACCAAGCCATGCTACTCGCAGAACGGCTCCGAAGTGCGGTAGAACATCAGACGTTTAGCACAGATCAACCACAAACGATTAGCATAGGAATTAGCTGTTTCTCATCCAATGATACCGATGTTGCTATGATAAAACGTGCGGACAGCGCCCTTTATGAAGCTAAAACTTTCGGACGCAATCGCGTCGTTTTTAGCCCCTGTTGATATTAAAAAAGGATTATCGTGATCAAAAAAATAATTTGTTTGTCTATTCCGGCTATTATCTTTGCAAATCCCTTTAATGCGACGCTAGAGGATGAGGCGTCTTGGCTCAAAGAGGAGACGTTTGTAATATCCGCTTCACGCGTCAAAGAAAACGTCAAAAAAACCTCCGCATCGGTTACGATCATCGATGACGATGCCATCAATAAAATGGGAGCCAACACCCTCTTGGATATACTCAGAGTCGTTCCGGGGCTTGGGGTCTCACAGAGTAATATTTATACCGATAAAATAGCCATTCGCGGTATAGAAACGTGGTTTTCCGAAAAAGTTTTAATCCTTCTCGACGGACATTCGTTAAACTCCGATTTGCTTAATGGCGGAGCGACTAGTACTTTTGCAAACTTTCCGGTGGAGCAGATCAAACGGGTAGAGATTATCCGAGGGCCGGCATCCGCACTGTATGGTGAAAATGCATTTACCGCCCTTATCAACATCATAACCAAAGAATCTCAAGATATAAACGGGGTTCAAATCAGCACCAAAGTGGGCAGTTACAACACGACAGCTACCAATCTTCTGTTAGGAAAAACGTATCAAAATTTTGATATAGCGGCAAACATCAACTATCGTGATACCGATGGATACAGTGCCTATGTAGCGAACGATGTTGTAGGTAACAGTGGATATACGAATCCAACTTCCAAGAGACTCAATACCAATCTCTCGCTAAAGCATAACAATGGTATTTATGTTAAAGCCAATTACAACAAGACCGAAGACGGCCCCCGTTACGGAGTCGCACATGCCATTAACAATGAGGACAAGTCAAAGAGAGAATCCTACTTTGTGGAATTAGGAAATAAATATAAAATCAGTGATGACTATACTTTGGATTCAAGGGTATATCGTGATTTTTTTCAATTTGACAATACTTGGAGAGTATTTCCAGCAGGTTTCCCGGCACCAGTATTTACAAATGGGATGTTGGGCTATTCGGGAGTAGACAATATAAAATCTGGCATTGAAATGCTATTAACGGTTAAAAAAGAGAACTATACCGTTGTGTCCGGTCTCTCCTATGAACAACAGCAGATAAAACATCCTTGGCAAAAAATGAATTGGAATCCTCTGACAGGTGCTCCACTCGCTTCTGTACAAGATTTTTCTGATCCGAGTACTAACTTTGTATCCGAAG
>DLUI01000158.1 GCA_002742695.1 Sulfuricurvum kujiense
TACATAAATGGATTTTTCCTTGCTATATTTTTAGGTTAATACTAATAAAGAGATTATAAGATATTTAAACTGAGTCAAATATTTTCATCTCTTGAGTTAGGTCGTAATAGCGTATAATTGCGAAAAAAAGGTTTCTCGTGTGCGGTCTGTTTGGAATAATCGGTGAGTACTCCCCTTCAAAAGCACGCGAAGCACTAAAGCGTTTAGCTCACCGTGGTCGAGATCATTGCGGCATTATTGAGGAGGAGAGGCTTTTTTTAGCCCATCAACGTCTCTCGATTACTGATGCTCATCACCGATCCCATCAGCCGATGAAACGTGGCAACATAGTGGTCAGCTTTAACGGTGAGATTTACAATCACACGGCACTGCGCGAGCAGCTTGGACATCATCATTGGGAAACAAGCAGCGATACCGAAGTGATATTGGCGGCGTATGAAGCTTGGGGGATAGGGTGTGTTGAACATCTGGATGGGATGTTCGCCTTTGCCCTGATAGATGGGGATAAATGCTATCTCGTACGGGATCGATTCGGGAAAAAGCCCCTCTTTTATCATCAGGGTAAAGAGGCGTTTGTCTTTGCCTCAGAGATTAAAGCGATCAAACCGTTTTTATCCTCGGTACGGATGAATAATGAAGCGCTTCACTCGTACCTCTCTTTTTTGGCACCCACACCGCCCCATACGTTTTATGAGGGGATTGAAAAGTTAGAAAGCGGTGAGTGGCTCTGTTGTGAGCACGGCACTATCACCAAACACCGTTACTATCATTCTCTCAATACACGTTCTTCAACGATAATGGACAATAATGAAGCTTTGCAGAAGATCGAAAAAGAGCTACATCGCTCTATTGCGATGCGGCTCGATACCGAAGCACCGATGGCCGCACTTTTATCTGGCGGATTGGACAGTGCGATGATTTGTGCGATAGCCTTAGCTCAGGGGAAAAAACTTCCCGTTTTTACACTAGGATACGATCAATACGGTGCCTATGATGAGCGGGCAAATGCGGCAATAACCGCAAAGTATTTAGGATTAGATCATACGGAAGTCATTATTTCGCAAAACAATTTTGATGAGCACTTGGATGATTTGCTGATTCACATGGATGAACCGCTCAACGATCCCGCTGCATTACCCCTGTATCTGCTGATGAAAAAAATCGCCTCGCAAGGGTACAAAGTCGTCCTAAGCGGCGAGGGTTCAGATGAGCTTTTCTTAGGGTATCGGCAGTATTTTGAATACCTTGACATTGAAAAAGCGACTTCTTTACATCATAAAAACTGGCTCAAAAAATATTTCCACAGCCATTTCTCGATGAATCGCGAATGGGAGTGGTACAAACGGGTGTTTGACGAGACACTGCTCTTTCGAACGTCAGGGGAGAAGTTTACCGATTTGCAGCAAAACAAACTTTTTCGCCGTAATGTTCGGGATAACGAATCGCTCCGATTTTTACAGACATATCGAGACAAATTTGAGCATAGCGGACACACTGACCCGAGCCTATGGTACAGCATGATTGATCTCAAGCTTTTCGTCGGAGAGCATTTTCTCACTAAGCTCGATCGTGTTTCGATGGCGCATACCCTCGAAGCGCGTACGCCGTTTTTGGATCATCGGCTTGCTGAAACGGCACTCTCTGTTGACCCGCGTCTGCGCGTCGGTGGAGGGGAGAGTAAAACACTTCTCAAACAGATCGCCCGAAACTATCTCAGTGATGAGATTATCGATCGGAAGAAAAAAGGGTTTGCCAATCCCTATATGGAGTGGCTGATTGCATCAGGACGTCTGGAATTGATTCGGGAAGTGAATAAGAAAACGGGAATGTTTTATCCCGAAGTAATCGAAGAGTATTTAGATTTAGCACGTCGAGGGAAATTTAAACAGCATGTGTGGGGACTCTATCTCCTTAGCCACTGGATAAATAGAGAGTTGCTGTAAGTCTACTTTTTCTCCATCAACAGTGCCAGCTCCAACGTTCCGCTGACATAGTTGGCAAAAAAACTCATAATCCCTTCGTCTTTTTCATCAAAATCACCGTGATATTTATTGAGCAATTGAATGACCCCGATCACCTCTTGCCGAGAGTTGAAAATAGGGATAGCAAGGATGTTTCGGGTTACAAAACCGCTTTTTTCATCGATTTTAGCTAAAAATCGGCTATCTTCGTAAGGGTTATTAACCATTTGAGCCGTTTTGGTATGCACAGTATCTCCTACGATTCCCGAATCGATTCCGATGGCGATACGTCCTATTCCATCACTTAGTTTTGTCCATAACATCTCCCCCTCTCGATCAACCATAAAAATAGAACACCGTTCGGCATTTACGATCGCTTTAGCCTCTTCGGAAATGGTAGGAAGTGCCTCTTCGATACGATCAAGAGAGGTCAGTTTTTTACCGAAATCGGCAATCCGTTTGTAAATTTCCAAACTCATTCTATCCCCTTTGAAAGTAATGTGGCTTGATCGTCATAGAGCATTGCCAGTTCGATATAACCGCTAATATAGTGGGCAAAAAAGATCATAAATTTTGCATCTTCCGGTGAAAAACCATTTGGTTTGTTCAGCAGTTGAAAAACACCTATGATGCGTCGATTGGAATCAAAAATAGGGATGGAAGCAATATTTTCAGTCACAAAGCCGGTTTTTTTATCAATAGTGTGTAAAAAACGCTCGTCCTCATAGGGATTGTTGACTAGGATGGGTTTCCCTTCTTTGAGGGTGCTTCCTACTATCCCATCATCTTGATGAACCATGATTTTCTCAATCCCGTCCGCTAAAGTGGTCCAGAGCATCTGTATTTTTGGATTATAGATAAAAATCGAACAGCGTTCCGCTCCGCTGACTTGTTTGGCATATTCGGAGATCATCGGAAGACCTTCGGAGAGTGTCGGGCGTTTCAGTAGTGCCCGTCCAAAATCAGCTAAGGCGGTGTATGAAGTTGTCATGTGTACCTCATTGAATAAAGTCAAGAAAAATAAATCGTATCGAGTTAAAGCTAAAAAGTAAATCAATGAAAGAAGTAAGGGGAGAAAAATCTGCCTCGAAGAGGCAAACTAGATAGAATTAGAGACTGTGCTCTTTTTTGTATTCGATAACCATAGCATACGCTTCGTCTTTAAGCAATAATTTTTCTTTTTTGAGTTTTTCAAGCTCAAGATCGCTCAATGGAATTTCGCCGTTTTCAGCTTTGGTAATTTGGTTGTCAAGATCGTTGTGACGATCAAAAATTTTCAAAAAGTGGGCGTTTGCCGCATCATTTTGTTTCATGTGGGTGATAACATCGCGGTATTCGTGCAACATTCTAGTGTCCTTGCGTGGAAATTTATCGCAATTGTACCACTAGTTAATTTAAAATCCGTGGAAGGGTGATCCCCTCTTGCCCTTGATACTTGCCGCTTTTATCTTTATAACTCGTTTCGCACATCTCATCCCCTTGTAAAAAGAGTACCTGTGCAATCCCTTCGTTGGCATAAATTTTAGCCGGAAGGGGGGTTGTATTGGAGATCTCAATAGTAATGTGCCCCTCGAACTCAGGCTCAAACGGGGTGACATTGACAATGATGCCGCAGCGTGCGTACGTCGATTTACCTAAACAGATCGCCAGCACATCGCGAGGAATTTTAAAATACTCCACCGTTCGTGCCAGCGCAAAGGAGTTCGGGGGAACAATACAAACGTCACCCGTAAAATCAACGACATTCATATCATCAAAGTGTTTTGGATCGACAACAGTGGAATTGAGATTGGTAAAAATCTTAAATTCATTAGTAACACGAATATCATAACCGTACGAACTAAGACCGTAACTAACGACTCCAACCCCTACTTGATCCTCGCAAAATGGGGATATCATCCCCTCATTTAACGCCTTTTCCCGTATCCATCCGTCGCTTTTAAGACCCATCTTCATATCCGTTGTTAATTTTATTTATGGTAGTATAACACATCTATTAACCTACTTTTAGGAGCATTTTCCGATGGATATGAAACAAATCAAAGCACTTTTGCAAGAGTTTGACGCAAGTACTCTTTCAAAATTAAAAATTACTCAGGACGCTTTTTCGATTGAATTTGAAAAAAATATCGGTGCAGTTTGCGCACCTGTCATGGCAGCTCCCGTAGCAGTCGCAGCAGCTCCGGCTGTAGCTACCACAGCAATGGAAACAGCTGTTTCTGCCCCTGTACATACCGGCGATATGATCGTTTCTCCAATGGTCGGGACATTTTATGCGTCCCCTTCACCCGATTCAGCCCCTTTTGTCAAAGTAGGCGATCGTGTGAAAAAAGGGCAAGTTATTGCTGTGCTTGAAGCGATGAAAATCATGAATGAACTCGAAGCAGAGTTTGATTGTAAAATTGTAAGTGTTTTAGTATCAGATGCTCAGGCTGTTGAGTACGATATGCCGTTATTCGCTGTCGAGAAGCTCTAATCATGGCGGAAATCAAACGTATTTTAGTCGCAAATCGCGGCGAGATTGCGCTTCGTGCTATCCGTACGATTAAAGAGATGGGTAAAGAAGCCGTAGCCGTTTATTCGACTGCTGATAAAGAGGCTTCGTATCTGAAATTAGCGGATGCAGCGATTTGTATCGGTGCCGCCCCGAGTTCTCAAAGTTACCTCAATATTCCCGCAATTATTGCCGCTTGCGAAATCAGCGGATGCGATGCGGTATTTCCGGGATACGGATTTTTGTCTGAAAATCAACACTTTGTTGAGATCTGTACCCATCATGGGATCAAATTTATCGGACCTACTCCGGAAGTCATGGTGTTGATGTCCGATAAATCAAAAGCGAAAGATGTAATGATTGCCGCCGGTGTTCCTGTCGTCCCTGGGTCTGACGGTGCGATCAAAGACATTGCTGAAGCCAAAGTGCGCGCCAAAGAGGTCGGTTATCCGGTTATCCTTAAAGCGGCAGCAGGCGGAGGCGGACGCGGAATGCGTGTTGTCGAAGAAGAGAGCTACATCGAAAACGCATTTTTAGCAGCGGAAGCGGAAGCAATCGGTGCGTTCGGTGACGGTACGATTTATATGGAGAAATTCATTAAAAATCCTCGTCATATCGAAGTTCAAGTGATCGCCGATGCTCACGGAAATGTTCTTCACATCGGAGAACGTGACTGCTCTATGCAGCGTCGTCACCAAAAATTGATCGAAGAATCTCCGGCGGTTGCGTTGACCCCTGAAATTCGTGCAGAATTACACGCATCTGCTGTTCGCGCGACCAAGTATATTAAATACGAAGGGGCGGGGACGTTCGAGTATCTTCTCGATGCCGATAAAAAATTCTACTTTATGGAGATGAATACCCGTCTTCAAGTTGAACACACCGTTTCGGAAATGGTCAGCGGTTTGGATTTGATCGAAATGATGATCCGCGTAGCCGAAGGGGAAGCCCTTCCTCCTCAAGAGAGTGTTCTCCTTGGCGGTCACTCGATTGAATGCCGTATCACTGCAGAAGATCCGATCAAGTTCTTGCCGTGTCCGGGTAAAATTACGCAGTGGATCTCACCGGGGGGGCGTAATGTTCGTGTCGATACCCATGC
>DLUI01000128.1 GCA_002742695.1 Sulfuricurvum kujiense
AATATCGAAACGGTCTATCTGATGCCGAAACTCAAACACGCCTTTATTAGCTCCTCCATCGTCCGAAATTTGCTAAAATTCAACGGTAAAACGGTCCATTTGCTTCCTGAGCCGGTTCAAAATGTTATCGGGAGTATGAAATCATGTACGTTGCGATAGAAGGGATAGACACTGCCGGAAAAAGCACCCAGATCGAAGCGCTTCGTTCCCTTTTTCCCGAAGCACTGATTACCAAAGAACCGGGTGGCACTCCCGCAGGTGTCGAAATCCGAAACATGGTTTTATTCGGTAATTTAAAAAGTAAAATGGCTGAAATTTTGCTCTTTTTGGCCGATCGTGCCGAACATACGGAAGAAATAATATTACCCAATATGAATAAGCTCATTATCAGTGACCGATCCGCCGTATCGGGAATGGCGTATGCCAGTGTCCAAAACCTCTGCGATGAATCGACACTCGTATCGCTGAACCGTCTTGCCACCAATGGAACACTTCCCGAGGTGGTGTTTATTCTAAAATTGACACCTGAAGAGCTCAGCTATAGATTGAGCCAAAAAGAGCACGATGTGATCGAATCACGCGGCATGGAGTATCTCCTCAGTATCCAAGATGCCCTCATCGCTTCGGCCTATGCACTGGGAATCCAAACCGTCGTAATCGATGCGACACAATCTATCGATACCATTACAAACGAAATTACCACCTTTATCAAAGGAGCCTTATGATCCAATCTTTGCGCGGAATGAACGACATCCTCTCGGATGATTATGAACGTTTTGAATATTTTCTAGCCACAGCTTCCACTATTGCCAAGCGATACGGGTTTCACTACATCGAAACTCCTCTGCTCGAAGAGACGGCACTGTTCAAACGCTCGGTCGGAGAATCCAGCGATATCGTCGGCAAAGAGATGTATCAGTTTATCGACAAAGGGGAGAACGACGTCTGTCTGCGCCCAGAGGGGACAGCCGGTGTCGTCCGAGCATTTGTACAGCACAAGCTCGACAAAAAGGGGGGAATCCACCGCTTTTATTACCACGGAGCGATGTTTCGCTACGAACGTCCTCAAAAAGGGCGTTTGAGAGAGTTTCATCAGTTCGGTGTCGAGAGTTTCGGCGTCGATTCCGTCTACGAAGACGCATTGATGATTATGATGGTTGCCGATATCCTCAAAGCGCTCGGTATCGGGTATCGCCTCAAACTCAACTCCCTCGGTGATCAAAATTGTATGCCAGAGTATCGTGAAAAGCTCGTCAGTTTTGTCGAGAGCTGCGGTGATGCGATCTGCGGCGACTGTGAACGCCGCAAGCTCACCAATCCTATCCGTGTGTTGGACTGTAAAAACGAAGCATGCCAAAGCCTTTATGCAAATGCACCGAAATTAATCAACAACCTCTGTGACGGCTGCCAGAGCGATTTTGATACGTTAAAAACGATTTTGGATCAGCACGCTATCGCGTATGAGATTGACACCAACCTTGTACGGGGATTGGATTACTACTCTAAAACGGCATTTGAGTTCGTCAGCGATAATATCGGGAGCCAAAGTGCCATCGCCGGCGGCGGACGNNATCGAACGATTGATGGAACTTATCGTGATGCCCGAATCCGTACGCGAGGGGTATTATTTGGGAGCCATGGATTCCGAAGCCATCGCACCGATACTTTTATGCGCCGAAAAAATACGTCGAAGCGATAAAGCGGTCGTCGAATACGAGGCACGTTCACTCAAAGCGCACCTTAAGGGAGCTGATCGCATCAATGCCCGCTATTGCGCCGTAATCGGAGAAAACGAGCTGGTTCAAAACACTATCTGGGTGAAAGATTTAGTCGAAAAAACCGAATCTCTTATCCCTCTAAATGATTTTTTTGTATAAGGGAGATGATGTGAAAACATACGGAATAGATATTTGGGGTGAAAACAACTTTATGATTGATCAAGGGAAGATCAAAGTCAACTATAAAAGTTCCCCCTCATTGCTTGAAATCACCCAAAAGGTACGTAAAACCAACCTTCGCGGACCGCTTATCTTGCGTTTTCCCCACCTGATCAGCAAACAAATCGATGCTTTGTACTCTAACTTTCGACGCGCTATTTTCGAGAACGATTATACCGGTAAATTTCACGCCGTTTTCCCTCTCAAAGTAAACCAGTTTCCTGAAGCGGTCGATGCTATCGTCGAACTCGGTGAAAAATACAGCTACGGTTTAGAAGCGGGTTCCAAAGCGGAACTTGCCCTCGCGATGGCCAAAACCGCTATAGGTGCGCCGATCACCGTTAACGGCTTCAAAGACGAAGAGATGGTAACGCTGGGCTTTATGGCGGCGCAAATGGGTCATAACATCACGATCACGATCGAAGGCTTAGGTGAACTCGAATGGATTATCGACGTCGCCCAATCGTGCGGTTTGAAAGTCCCTAACATCGGTATCCGTGTCCGCTTACAGTCTGAGGGGAGCGGTATTTGGGCAAAGAGCAGCGGTATGAGCGCTAAATTCGGTCTCACTTCCACGGAGCTTATCGAAGCGATGTTGATGCTCCAAGAGAACAACATGCTCGAACATTTCAGTATGATCCATTTTCATATTGGAAGCCAGATGCAAGATATTGCCCCTTTGAAGCGTGTCTTGCGCGAAGCGGGAAATATCTATGCCGAACTCAAAAAAATGGGTGCCGACAACCTCCAAGCAATCAATATCGGGGGAGGACTTGCAGTAGAGTATTCCCAACACACCTCGACTCGGATGCGTAACTATACCCTCGAAGAGTTTTCCAACAGTGTCGTCTTTTTGCTCCGTGAAATTATGAATGCCAAAGGGGTAACCCACCCCGATATCTTCACAGAATCGGGACGCTTTATCGTCGCATCGCACTCCGTTTTGATCGCCCCCGTTTTGGAGCTTTTCAGCCACGATTACCAAGCCAAATCACTCAAACTCAAAGAGCACAATCCGCCGTTGATCGAAGAGTTGCGGGAACTTAATTCCCTCCTCTCTCCGCGTACATGCATCGAGTATATGCATGATGCGCTCGATCACATGGAGTCTTTGCTCACCTTGTTTAACCTTGGACACATTGACCTCCAAGACCGCTCCAATGCAGAGATTTTGGTACACCAGATCATCAAAAAATCACTCTACCTCTCTCAGGATAATCCGATGCCGGAGATCGAGCGCTTACAGGTGAAGCTTCAAGAGCGCTATTTGATCAACACCTCAATCTTCCAAAGTATCCCCGATTATTGGGGATTGCAGCAGCAGTTTCCGATTATGCCGCTCGATCGTCTCGATATCCCCGCTATCCGTGCGGCGAGCCTGTGGGATATTACTTGTGACAGTGACGGAGAGATCCGATTTAAGCCCGAAACTCCGTTGTACCTTCATGATATCGATCTCGATGAAGAGGAGTATTTCCTCGCTTTCTTCAACGTCGGTGCGTATCAAGAAACCTTGGGGATGAACCACAACCTTTTCACCCATCCGAGCGAATGTACGATTCTTATTAGTGATACAGGGTATGAAATCGAAAATTTCACCGAGTCGGATAATGTTCTCAATATTCTAGAAGACATAGGGTATGACGCTTCTAAACTTCTCACAAACCTTAAAAATAAACTCGCATCCAGTGATTTTAGGACAGAAGAAGAAAAAAGTGATACACTTCAAAAACTCGAAATGTACTTGTACCAAAACGGGTACCTCCGAACGACACGATAAGGATTGAATTTGGGACTTTTTTCTGAAATTGCCGAAGATTTTTCGAATGTTTATAAAAATGATCCCGCAATCAGTTCTCGAATCGAACTTTTTTTTAACTATCCGGGTGTATGGGCCATCTTTTGGTACCGTATCTCCAACCGCCTCTACCGTAGCGGCTTCCGTGCAATTGCCCGTATTCTAATGGGGATCAATCAACTTTTTACCAATATTGATATCCATCCGGGTGCTACGATCGGTCGACGTGTTTTTATCGACCATGGCTTCGGTGTCGTTATCGGGCAAACAACGATTATCGAAGATGATGTCCTTATCTATCAGGGGGTCACCCTCGGCGGAGTCAGCCTCACTCCGGGTAAACGCCACCCTACCATCAAAAGCGGTGTTGTAATCGGAGCCGGAGCAAAAGTTCTCGGAAATATCACGATCGGAATCAACTCCAAAATCGGTGCCAATTCTGTTGTCGTCCGCGAAGTCCCCGATAACAGCACCGCTATCGGTATCCCCGCACACGTCATCCAAAAAGGGCGAGACAAAGACCCTTTCAGCCATAACAAACTCCCCGACATCAACAAAGAGATGTTCGAGTACCTTCTCCGTCGTGTTGCCGTTTTGGAGCACTATATGGTTCAAGACAACACCGAGATTTTAGAACAAGACCTGCAGCTTGAAAATATCTACGAATCGTTTATTAAGGCGATGAAAAATTGACCTTTTCAAATGAGTAAATTTTTAAAAATTTCACTGTTGCTCTCTTTTTTATTGACTCAACTTTCTGCTGCATCTCTCACTTCGAATCAAGTGCGAAGCGGATTATCCCCCGCCCTTTTCCCCCTCACCCTTTCATCTCTGAGTGCCGATACCTCTAACGACGATGAAATGTGGCATTGGCTCAATCTCGCACGCCTTCAGCAAGCTAACGGTGACTTTAATACCTCTATAGCCTCATTTGAAAAGAGTTATGCAATTTTAGACGAATATGAAAATCGCGCTAAAGTCAGTATTCGTAATGTCGGCTCTTTTATAGGTTCCTCACTCCTCTCAAAAGGGTCTGAGACCTATTACGCCAAAGGATATGAACGTTCCCTCATGCATACCCTTAATGCTCTCAATTATGCGATGCTCGGGGATTTCGAAGGAGCAGCAGTAGAGATGCGCCGTATGGAGATGCGTCAAGAATTTTGGCTCAGAGAGAGCGAAGAAAAAATAAAAGATGCGGCAGATGAAAAGGCAAAAGCACAACGTCAGGGGAGTGATGTCACCTCAATCCCTTCGGGATACTCAATGGGGATAATGCTCGAAGACCCTGACGTTCGCATGATGGCGAATAATTACCAAGACCCTTTTTCCTATACTCTCAGCAGCATTATTGTGGATATCGCGGGTCACTCAGCTGCTTCGGGTGATGCGTCCGCCATTAGCTTAAAACGGGCAGTAGCCCTCAATCCGAATGTTTCCAAAGCATTTGCTTCCTCTAAAATCAATCCAAAAACACCCTCGATGGAGGTTACTGTTATTATTTTATCGGGTGAAGCCCCCTCGCTAAAAATCGAAAAGATCCGTTTTCCTATTTTTCATGCGGCCGAATATACCAGCCTTGATTTACCTTCGTACTCTTTGCCGATCAACGATCTCAACTCCGTTGCTCTCTCAACCGCTACCCTCCGCCTCAATCCGCCGAGACTTTTAAGATCGGATCTAATGGCCTATAAAACACTTAAAGACGAACTCCCCTCCGATCTGGCAAAAGGGGTCGTTCGGGCAACAACCAAAGCGGTGGCGGCCAAACAAATCAGCGATAAATTCGGCGATCTCGGCGGACTAATCGCTTCGATTACTATGGATTTTGGAAGTTCCTACGCCGATCAGGATTTCCGTAATTGGGAACTCCTCCCCAATTCAGGCTTTATTTCCAAATTTAAAGTCAAAAAAGGAGATACTCTCGATATCATGCTGAATGAATATAAAGAGTCAATACAACTCCCGAACGATAAGAAAGGTGCCGTTATACTGGTCAACTATTTAACTTCGGACAACATAAGGATTCATCATGTCACCTACTAAAACTGCCTTTTTTTCACTCTCTCTAGCCTTGTTAACAGGGATAGTATTCAGCGGATGTGCTTCTAAAAATATTACGATTATCGGCGAAAAACGGGTCGATATCGTTATGCATAAAAGTATCCAAGAGGGTTCTTTGCTCAAAGTCGTTGCCGAGCTTGAAAACGATGATTTTGATGAAGTCGAAGGGTTCGTCTACCAAATCGAATGGTACGATATGAACGGTAT
>DLUI01000011.1 GCA_002742695.1 Sulfuricurvum kujiense
AGATCACTGAATACTACCCCTCGGAACTCTCCTACTATCGGAAAACGGTACTCAAGCGTCCCTTCGACGAGTGATGAAAATCCTATCGGATCGCCGCTTCTGTTTTTAGGTCCCAAATCACGATAGGTATAGGCACGATTGGAGTTCATCCCCCCTGCATAAAAACGGTACGAAGAGGGGAGCTCTCCGTCGTATAGTCGCAGGGTTCCCCATTTGAGCTTCGCGCCGAAGACATGCTCGCCGATGCTGGTGATATAAGCACTCGAGAGGAGACTTTTAAAATAGGTAGCATCCGAAACAACCACCGATTGGAGCGATCCGCTCAAGCGGGCATTGAGCCAATACCCTTTTGTCGGCTCCAGCGGTTTGTCGCGGGTATCGAGGTTGATCTCCCCTAAAGGTGACGTGATAAAGAGGACGGAATCGGGAAACGTGTTCTGATCGTGTGAATCATACGTCTCAACCTCATCAAACAGTACCCCAACCATGGCAGAAGCCGGAGAGTCTTGGTATTTCGCCGTAAGCTTTTCATAGGTACTTTTCGTTTTATACCCATCAAAAATTTCGTTGGTATACCCGATTTCCCCCCCTAACAATCCTCGATTGCGGAGCGGATACGCAATACTCCCTGACGCCTCTTGTTTAACCTGAGAATAGCGGGCATCGAGAGAGAGGGTTTTGAGATCACCGAAAAAGTTACGGTGTTTCAGCCCTGTTTGTGCCGCAAATCCCTCATCACTGCTGTATCCCACACCGGCAGTAAATCGAATCGGACGCTCCGCCTCTTCGATACTGAGACTGATCGGAACCACACTGCCGTTTCGCTCATTGTCATTGATAACCACACGGGCAATCCCCTCTTGGGCATAAAGGGCTTCGTAACTGAGCCGAATCGCTTCGACACTGTAGGGATCTCCCTCCTCAAACCGAAGCATCGAAGCGGTGAGATTCCCGTCGATATTGGGGGTCGATGCAACACTCACCGCTCCGAAAGTACACGGCTCTCCCGGTGTCGCCTCGAAGAGGAGATAGGCGCGGTCGGTTTCGATATCGACCCATGCTTTGGTATTGAACTGCGCATTACAATAGCCCGATTCTCCGTAGCGTTTTTTAATCGCCGATTTGGACGCTGAAAAAGCCTCTTGGTCAAACAACCCCTCCGTGCGAAGCGAAATGGCCGATTGTATATCCAAAAGGCTGTTGATTTGAATATCTCCGATGAGGATGGGATCGTTCTCCTGAATCTTGAAAACAACCTCTTTTTCGTTTGTCTCGGAGGTGATGCGGGCGTGATAGTACCCTTTGGATTTATAGAAGCTGGTGAGTGCCGAAACACTTTGAGAGACGGCTATGGGTTCGATAGAGGGGTGATCTTCCCACACTTCGATTGCGAAAGGTTTGCGAAGCCCCAAAGTCGCATACAGCTGATCGGAGGTAATTTTTTCATTCCCGACAAAGGTGATCGGAAGGGGGGTGCCGAGCAGTGCTACGCATTGCAACACCATTATGACGATATACCGCATCAGCACCCCTTCAAATATTTGACTCTATTTTACCGTAACAATCGTATACTCTAGGTAACCCAGCCCTTTAGGTTCGCTTTTTAAGAGAGAAAGAATCTCCCGTATCGTCCCCGCATGAGAACAGATTAAAATGTTTTTATCGAGGGGAAGTTCTTCTAAAAATGTTTCGATCCGTCGACGAAAATGCTCAATACTCTCTTCGCAAATAAAGCTATGCCAGCTCTCTTGTGATTCTAAAAAAGAGGGATCATATTCCTCCATACGCTCGATCTCCTCAAAGCTTTTCTCCTCAAAGTGCTTTTTAAAAGCTACTTCCCGCAAACGTTCGTCCGTTTTAAAATCAGAATACCCGAGGGCTTCGAGGCTCTGGGTGCATCGGCGCAAATCGGAAGAGTAGATAGCATCATAAGAACGAGAAAGCGCTGCAGATCTAAACAGCCGAGGATCGATCGGGATATCGGTATGACCGATAGTGCGTCCGTGATACTCCGCAGAGGGAGCCGCATGGCGCAGGAGTGTCAGTACCATACTAACAGCACCGTTAGTATCAGCATCAGCTCAGAGCCCTCCAACGACATCCCCAGAACATCCCCGTTGATAAATCCGAGTCCTTTTTTCGCGAAGGAGGAGAGGAGAAACGCGGTGAGACCCCCCACACCAAAGAGGAGAAAAATATTCCACGAGAGGAGATAAAATCCTAAAGCACCGAACAAACCGATCACTAACACGAGGGGAAAAAGTCGGAGATTCGTATGAAGCTGTGAGACGAACGACGAACGAAAATCGTAGGTACGGATCAGAATGAGAAGCCCCAAACGGCTGATAACGGCAATAACAACAAAAGGGAGAAACAGATGGTGCATCAGCAGTGTCGAGAGGGCGGCGATTTTCAGGAGGGTAAAACTCACTCCGTACAACACCCCCATCGCCCCGACAGTGGGGTCTTTGATAATGTCATAAGGATCTTTTCCGCTGTGGGCGGCGTATAGCGCATCGGCGACATCGATCACCGCTTCGGTGTGGATAAATCCATACAGCACCATATACGCCACGGCAGCGATCAGCGCCCCTAACCACCCCAGCGACTCCAAAGCCATAAAAATCCCGATAGAGAGGGATGCCAAAAGGGCTCCTACAAACGGGAGGGTGAGGAGCATCGCTTTCAACACACGAGGATGACTCAGATCATCGTCGGTACGGAAACGGATAGGGAGGAGGGTAAAGTAGCTCAGGGCAAATTTAACCCCCAAATAAACCTTATTCACACGGCACCTCTTTCATAATGGTGAGCCAATTCCGATCAAACACTTTACGGATATAACTCTCGCGGTGGGGAACGATGCACCCCGCGCAGTTTTGATGGATGGCCTTTTCACTCACATAGCGATCCCCATCGGGGCTCTCGATGGAGCAGGTACTAAAGAGGGTTCGTTCACCCTCACGCGCGAATCCGCTCTCGTTAAAACGGAAGTTTGGGCAGGCACAGAGGTAGCAGTTGAGTTCTTCGGTGTCGTGGCATTTTTTATTTTCAGCATAGAGTGGGCAAAAATCAGGCTCACGCTTGATCATGTTTTCAAAGCGGAAATATTCTATCACTTCGTCGTCGCTGAGATGGGTGAGCTTCTCCATGATTGCGGCGTGTTTGGCCGCATGCTCATCAAACCATTGTTTATAGGACATAGAAAGTATCCTTGATTAATTTAATTTCATTAACGCCGATATAATAAAAACGTGGTACTATTCTTGCTGAATTCAGTACCAATCGGTAACTAAATCTATCGAGGTTTCGATCGCAGAACCAGCGTAGCAAATCAGCGTTCAAAGCGGGTTTTACCCTCTTTAAAAAGGTGTCCTTATGAAAAAAACTATTGCAAACACTAATAAATTCTTCTCTACTGCTAAAAAGCGGGAAACTATGATTGTTAATTCGGTTTACACCTCTGCCAAAGCAGAAGGTTCTAAAACCACCAAAAAAGAGTTGAAAGAGCATTACAGACTTATCCATTCCTAATCTCTTCTTCAATTTTTTCGATTAATAATTGCTGCAACGGTTCATAATTGCAGTGATACCCTTCATGAACTTTTTGAATATAGTTATCACCGCTTTTGAGATTGAGTCCGATCATGGGGAAACCGTTTTTCGCCAAAATAATATCCCCTAAAAGTCGGCTAATCCGTCCGTTGCCTTCCCGAAACGGGTGGATAAACAAAAACTCGCTCAATAAACGGGATAAATCCGTCGTAATCAGCTCAATATCCTCATACTTCTTTTTGGAAACTTCTTTGATTAGAATGTTTAAATCGGGTAGTCCATTGAGAAATTCAAGTCTCCACGTCCACGCTTCAAGATCATCACCTTTACTCATTTCAACGGTTCTCAGTTCACCTGCAAACGGATAAATCGATTCAAACACCCGCTTATGCCATTTTATGACGGTATTAAATCCGAACGATCTTGAAATATCGAAGTTTACGACCAAATCACTGTAGAGTTCGAGAAGTTTCAAGTCTTCTTGTTTTTGGATGAGATCACTATCGGTAGATTTGAGATAGTTAATACATACTCCGTTAGCAGTCATGATCTTTTGAATATTGTTGCTTTCCCAGTGATTCCAAGGGTTGGTAATGATTTGATCAGGGTGTAGTCCGTCACATTCCGCATTCGCTTTATCGAGAATATTTTTAGGCGGCTTTGTTGATTTGAAGTATCGTGTATCCGTCTCATACCAATATTGGATAGATGCGTTATGCGTCGTTTTAAAAGCATAAAGGAGATATTTTGTTTTTGTCATTCCGATGATCTCCTTTCTAAGCCTCTTTGACGATTTCGATTTTATATTGTAACCCAATTTTTTTCTTTACTAATCTTTCGAAATTTGACTGTAAATCCTCTCCATATCGATCTCGTCTCTCATCGTCGCGATGAAATCACCCACCGTTTTTTGCTTGTACTCCTCAAACGCCTCGTCCTCGAACAATCCGTGAACAAACGTCCCTTTGATGTGATCTTTCTCATACCACAGCGGATATTTGCCGCTCACCCCGTGATGGATCTCGAATCCTCTCACCGTTTTGCCGAAGATCGAATACTCACCCTTTTTGAGCACTTTCTCTTTTTGAAACATGATCACATCGTCGATAAATCCGAGGGCTTCTTCACGGCTTGGTTCTGCCGTTTCGACACACTCCTCGTCGAGGATACTCTCAAACATCATCTGATACCCGCCGCAAATCCCCAGTATCTCTTTTTTTCGCTCTTTGAGTGCATCAAACAGCCCCGTTTTTTTGAGCCACCGCAGATCCTCGATGACCCGTTTGCTCCCGGGGAGGATGATAAGATCAAAGCTCTCCAGCGAAACATTGGAGGTGATGAACTCGACGAAGATGGTCTCATCGGCGATGAGGGGTTCGAAATCGTTGTAGTTGCTCATCGTGGGGTAGGCGATGATCCCGATTTTTTTCGCGGGGTGGGGTTTGTTTTGGACGAAATTTTTAAGGCTTTGGCTATCTTCAAACCCGAGGTTGAGGGGGAGATAGGGGAGGACGCCGAGAACGGGGATACCGAAACGCTCTTCGATAATCTTCACCCCCTCATCAAATAGGCTCCGATCACCCCGAAATTTGTTGACGATCACCCCGATGACGTTGGCGCGCAAGGCTTCGGGGAGGAGATTATAGACCCCCCAGATCGAGGCGAACACACCTCCTTTTTCGATATCGGCGACGAGGATGATCTTCGTGTTATATTTCTCGGCGATGTAGATATTGGAGAGGTCTTTCTCCATCAGGTTCAGCTCCACGGGACTCCCCGCCCCCTCACAAATGAGACACTCGTACCGCTCGCTCAAATACTCGAAGCACTCATCAACGGCGGGTTTTAGGGTATCGAGATCGCGGTAATACTCCCGCACCTCTTTATCCTCCACAACGTGACCTTTGACGATCAATGAGGCACTGTTCCCGTGACCCGATTTGAGGAGGATCGGGTTGAGGTGGTAGCTCGTCGGTATCCCCAGCACTTCCGCCTGAAAATATTGGGCGATGGCGATCTCGCTCCCGTCATCACACACATGGGAGTTGTTGGAAACATTTTGGGCTTTGAACACCCCGACGTTGAATCCCCGCTCTTGCAGAAGTCTCCCGATCACAAACGTAAGGGTCGATTTCCCCGCGTCGGAGGAGGTGCCGAAAATAGAGATCGATCTCATACGTAAACCCTCGCCGCTAAAAGTAGTATTACAAGGGTATCGAGTTTCCACTGAAGGGCTAATGCGCGACGGACATCCAGAGCGGTGATTTCCATTGCCCCCTCGCCGAAATAGGGTTTCTCTTTGACTTTGCCAAAATACGATGTCGCCCCTCCGAGGGAGAGACCCAGCGAGAGTGCCATCGCCGAGATCGGGTATCCCGCGTTCGGGCTTTCGTGCAATGCGCCGTAACGCCATGTTTGTGTGATTTGGTCGAGCTTGCCGAAGAGAACCAAAATGAGTATTGCCGTGATACGCGAGGGGAGGAAGTTCGCGATATCGTCCAACCGCGCGCTCACCTTGCCGAATTTTTCGTATTTTTCGTTCCGATATCCCACCATCGAATCGAGAGTATTGACCGCTTTATAGAGAAACAGCCCAACCAAACCGAATACTAACAGATAAAACAGCGGGGCGATTACCCCGTCACTGAGATTTTCGGCATAGGTCTCGATAGCGGCTTTGTGGATGTCACTCTCGCTCAGGTTTTCGGTGTCACGGCTAACCAAATATCGGATGCTTAAAGGATCGCTCAATACCTCTTTCACGCTCATGTAGAGCATTTTCCCCGCAATCCCCGTAGAGGCGATAATTCCTAAAATCCACGGATTAACGATCAGCGAAATCGGAGTGACGAGTGCTAACACAGCGGCTAACAACCAAAACACGAGCCAAAAACCGCGCAGAATACTGTCGCGATAAAACCGATTTTGAAAGGCGGTGATGAAATCGCCCATAAGGATAACGGGATGACGGATGAATTTGAACTCGCCGAAAATGCGGTCGGTGACGTAGGCGATGAGGGCGATGTCAAAGAACATTAAATCAATTCCAGCTCTTCGCTGATGTCTTTGATGAGTTTTGAGAGAGGACGTTTGTTGATCTCTTCATCGGTGACATATCCGCACGTTATCAACCGTAGTAAATCTTCACGGCTTTTGAAAAGTGTTCCTTCATAGCGATTAAAAAGTTCATCAATATAACTTTCATTATAGATTTCGGCTTTTTGGATCAATTCGAGAACGATGTCTTTGTGTTCTTTATATATATCTTCTAATCGAAAGGTCTCGATAGTATTTTTTGTTTTTATATCCTGAGAATCATTTGGTTTTAAATCCAGTGTTATCCGTTCTTTTGAAAAAATAGCATGATGTTTATTCTCGTCTGTTGCATCATTCAAAAAGTGAGAGAATTTTGCTTTTTTATTGAAGTCATCTTCATAAGGATGTAAATGAGGGAGTTCGTAAAAATTCTTGGCATGCTTAAATTTACTATTGCATATTGAACACGATGGTATCAAATTATAAAAACTAATTGCTAAAAAAGGGTATCTATCTTTATCATAAAAGTGATCAAGTGAAGCAATAATTCTTGCTTTTTTTTGTTTTCTATCTTCAAATCTAAAAATATATTCACGATTGCAGAATGGGCATACTTTTAGATTCAAATCTTCCATTAACTGAGCACCCCATTTATCTCTAAATGTTCCATACAAATCTTTTAATTGATTAATATTTTTAGAAAATCCCTGTGGAGTTTTTTGAATTAAATCCCTCATCTGTGAAGGTTTAGCTGTTACAATCTGTTCTAAATCTTTATCAAAAAGATGCAATAAATCACAATTGATTTCATCCAATTGATATTTTGTATCTTTTTTTTGAACGTACTTTTCAATTAGTTTATAATATTTTTTTGCCAATTGATCTAAATTATTTTGTTGAATTTGAATCATTGACTATTTTTCCAAATCAAAGTCATTCTATCTTCAAGCCTTTTTATCTCTTCTTTTATTTTATCTATCTCATCTATTTTAGACATTCTTTTACTATCCAACATCTTTTGAAGTTGTCGCTTTAAAATAGGTTCACCGATAATTGAAATGATATCTTCGCAGTATGATAGTTCATCTTCAGAAAGTTGTTTTTTATTAAGATAAGAAATCGCTTGGTTGATTTTCTCTTTTGCAAATTCACCCATAAGCCCATTTTCCATAAAAAAACCGTGAGCGAGTAATGTATGAATATTTGATCCAAATGTCTCCATATTAATCTTTATTTGTTTTCCATCTATCAAAAATATTACATTTTCTTTTGGTAAATCAGATAATAAAAATGGAGAATGACTTGTAAAAACAAGATGAAACTTTTTTTTCAGTTTTGACAATAGTGTTACTAATTCATATATATATTTTCTTTGCCATTCAGGATGTAATGCTAATTCTGGTTCATCAAAAAACAATAAAAACTCATCCTTGGCTGTCTTATATTGTGATCGAAAATATAAATTTAAAAATTGACCAAAAATAGTTTTTTCTCCATGACTTAAATGTTCATAATATCTATTGCTTTTATCAACGAAATCAAACTCAAACAACTCAATATATTGCTTCAAATAAATATATCTTTCTCTATCAGATAAATCACTAATTAATAAATATCTATCTTGAAATAATTCACTGAACTCTTCTTCTCGAATATGCATGCTTTCTTCAGTAGTATATTTTTCTAACAAAACTTCTTTATCTCGCAAGATGCTTTCATCAAAATCATAATCAGATATATACCATAACATCAAAAATCTATGATAATCATCTACTGCTTCTGAAAAAAGTTCACTTGCAGTATGTTCAAAATCTATTTTTTGATTTCTGAGAAATTTGTCATGTCTATCTTCTTCTTGAATTGACATCCCTTCACTATCAGTAGTCCAAGGATAAGGAGTTATGTCCTCAACTAATTCCTCATATACAGTTCTTAGTGATTTTGGGCTAATTTTAATTTTTTCTGGAATGTACATAAAAGTAGTCAATTCAAACCCAAGATCATCATAAGTATGTGTGATCATTCTAACAATGGCTTCTTTATCTAATGTTATTTGATTTTTCAACTCTTCTGGTATTTGGCTTTCTGCTTTATAAGATAAATGCTGTATCGGATCTATACTATTAACTGATTCAGCATCACAACAAATCGAAACTTTTTGATTCGAAATATAGTAAAGTTTATCATTTTCGCTAACTAAAAGGATGAATCCAAAGCATTCCTCTGAGAGATTGTCATCAATAATCTGTTTAAATCCATTTTGAGGTAGAACTTCAAATATTTTTTGTAATCCATCTAAAATCGTACTCTTTCCACTCCCATTTTTTCCAACAATACAAGTAATACAGATATCATCATAAAAAAATCTTTCTATATATTCATTTGGCATAATAATTAATTTACAATCTTCTTTTAATACATTATGTCCATTCTCATTTTGTATAAATTCCGCCTTGAATTCACAAGAAAATCTTGGACTAAAATTAAATCCTTGATTTTCAATACTACCATAGCCTTCTACCCATAAATAAATTAATTCCATCAGTTTTCCCTGTCTGTTTCGCTTATTGTACCCTCTCTTAACTCAAAGGCGATATTGGCAATCGCCGTTTCAAACCGCTTCATCGCCTCCAACTCTTTCACCGCGATCCGCACAGTCCGCTCATCCAAAAAGTCAAAGTTAGAACAATCGCGCACCATGATGCGGTGCGGAACAAGTTTCTCCTGAAACTCTTTCGCGGACATCGAAGCAAGGCGAACAAGAAAAAAGTTCGCATCACTCTCAAATACTTTCTCAAAAAGGGACGAGTTATCGAGGAGGGTTTTCAGATAGGTTTTCGCCTCCGCGTTCAGTTCCCTCGATTGCGCACGAAACGATTCATCGGCTAATGCCGTAATGAGAAAATGGCTATCCAACGCCGAGATTTTCCACAGCGGCTCTTTGGCTCTGAGTGCGCAGATGTTCTCGCGCGAGGAGAGGACGATCCCGACCCTCACCCCAGCGCATCCGTAAAATTTCGTCTGTGATTTTAAAACGTAGAGTTTGTCATAGGTTCGGAGATAGCGGGTTGCCGATTCACCCCCGCAAAACTCCAAAAACGACTCGTCGATGAGGATCGTGCAGTTTTTGGCTTTCCATCTCTCCATCAGCGTATCTATCTCATAATAACGTCCGTCAGGGGTGGAGGGGTTGACGAAGATAATGAGGGAGTTTTCTTCTACTTCCGTATCCATTGCCTCAAAACGGTTGATGAGATTTATTTTTTTACCGTGAAGAAGTGCTGACTTTTTATACTCCAGATAAGCGGGAGAGTAGATCGTGCAGGTGGGGTTGTCAAATAATCGCATTAGGGAGAAAATCGCCGAAGAGCCTCCGTTAAAAAGTTCCACCTCGTCAGAGTTCACATCGTAATGGTGGGCTAACACCTCCGTTAGTTGCTCATAGGTCGGATAGGCATTGAGCGCTACGCCGCTGAAAACGACATGAGGGGTAATGAAGTTGATGTTGGAGGAGAGGTCAATCACCTCGCTCGCCGAACAGCCGCAGTGCGCCGCAAAGCTATTCACATCCCCTCCATGGGCGTAGGTCGTCATTTGAGACGAATCTCCATCCCCAATTTTACCTCGTAGACTTCATCGCAGATATGTGCCAACTCTTGACCGATCACGCCGCTGTAATCGACAAAACGACGACTGATAGGATCATTTGGGATCACTCCCGTCCCGACGTCGTTGAGGACAAACACGATGTTAGCATCGATATCTTTCAGTGCTTCGATCTCCGCGATTAACACCTCTTCATCCTCTTCTAGGCGGTTAAGTATCCACATCGAGACGCAATCGATCAGGTAGGTATGGTGCGGCTCTATCACTTCGGCTAAATGATGGCTCTCTTCGAGAGTAATAAAATCCTCTCCCCTACTAAAACGGTGTTTATCGATTCTCACACTCATTTCATCATCACCGAACGAGGTATCATAGGTCGCAAGATAGTAGGGTTTTTGATCCGAAATCGAGAGGGCTTTGGCTTCCGCCAACGTACTTTTCCCCGATTTTTGTCCCCCGAAATAAAGTATTTTCATCCTAACAAACTCTCCACTTTCAGAGTAATTTTTTCTTTGGTAATACCGTTAAGGAGGGCATACATCAGCGCACCCCCTGCGCCGACCCCCTCTTTTGCTTCCCCTTCATCGTAGAGTTTGAGTGCGGGGTGAGAGGTGAGGGAGAAATCGAAATCGGCGTAATAGGCGTTAATGGTAAAATCGTTCATTTCCAAGAGGGCTTTGATATCGCTGTTAGTATCTTCGGCAACCCATTTCGTCGTGCAGAGGGCGACACGAGAGGTGTCGAGTTCCCCTTCCATCATTTGCAAGATGCGGTTGATCACAAGTAACACGCACGCCATCTGTGTCCCCCCCGCCAAAACGATTGGGATGTCGCGGTTTTGGAGACCGAGAACCAATCCGGCATTAAAGATGAGCATATTGTCCCCCACTTGTGAGAGGATGGCAAAGAGATCATCGCCCTTTTCGATGTGCGAAAGGGCTTGATTGATAACGTTTTGTCTGATGGTGTTAGGGGTGTTTTTAAAACTGCTGCTGAATTTCTCATTCGCATCGTACCCCAGCGCCAACGCCGTGGCGAGCGCCGTGGTGGTTCCTGCGGGAACCGATTCACCTAAGATGATGTAATCGCCCTGCACTGCAAGCTCTTGGGCGAATTGAATCCCTTTTTCAAACACCTCTTCGGCGGGGATATTCGCTCCCTCACTGATCGAATCACTGGGGGAAATACCGAACGAGTGACGTTTAAAATGCTCCAACTTCGGAGAAATCTCAAGCCCAAGTTCGAGAAGCTCGATTTCGCGGAAAGGATGGAGGAGATGGACGGCGCGGGTGATGAGGGCGGGAGTGGGAACCCCTTTAGGAGTTTCGGCAATGGAACCCAGACTCCGCACCTCTCCGATCGCGATAAACTCCGCATCGAGCGTCGGGGTGAGATGGAGAAGCCCCGGAATCCCCGCTTGGGTAATCCCCTCTATATTTGCTGTTGCCGTGTTGCTCATACACAAAAGAAACGATGCCCGCTTCCCCCGCAGACTCTCGATAAAATCTCTTTTTCCCGTAATCGTTTGTATCATAATAGCCTCTCTAATAGTTCTTGATAATTACCGTCGTTTAAGTAGCGGTTGACGCTGTAAAAAAGGGTCGCGTACTCGCGGTACGATTGAAACTCCTCTGCGCTGATCGTTGCACCGTAGCTCTCCAATAGAGCCTCGGTTTTTTCATCGCTGTCGCACCACGAGAGGTCGGTGACGGCGAGATCGAAGAGAAAATCGCCGTTGCATGCTTGGGTGAAATCGATGACACACGATAGGCTTCCCCCCTTAAAGAGGGCGTTATCCATAAAAAGATCGCCGTGAATAATCCCGTCGTTGCGCAATCTCAAATCAATTTTTTTTAACAGCGTATCGAAAATTTCGACGTTGCTCTCTCTAATCATCCGCTCCAGCCTCGATCTCTCAAATAACGGCTCGTTAGCACTCTGCCGTGTCGCCGTTAGGGTATGGAAAGAGCGCAAAAATGTTCCGATCTCTCGTACCTCATTGATCTCGGCACTCTTAAGACTTTTCCCATGACATCGGCGGTAGATAAGGGCGGGTTTGCCGCAGATGCTCAACACTTCCCCCAAAGATTTGGCAATCGGGAGTGTTTCGCAGAGGATGAGAAGCTTCCGTTCCTCCTCAACTGACGCGACGGTAGCGTTTTCAAAAATTTTCAATACCCGTTCATCGTTCAGGAAATAGACGCTGTCCATCACCCCGTCCTTACTCGCTTCGAGAGAGGTGATCTCTAATGATTGCGGTAAATCTGCCAGTGTAATCACCGTTTTCACACCCATTCGACCACCTCATCCAGCGTTTTCCTCTCTTCCCACCCCATTTTCAACAGTTCGGGTTCCTCCAAAAACTCGCTCACATACCCCATCGTCAAATAACCGATCAGTTTGTACTCATCGCCGATTCCTAAAATCTTTTTCACCTTTTTGGGGCGTAGAATACTCACCCACCCCACCCCGATATTGTGGGCGCGTGCCATCAGCCAGAGGTTTTGGATCGCGCAGACGACGCTGTACTCCCCCATCTTTTTCTGAGTCGTTTGTCCTAACACGGTTTTCGTCGGTTTTTGATACAACACGGCGATATTGAGGGCCGATTCCTTGATCCCCTCCAGTTTGAGGGTATCATAAAGGAGATTCCCCTCGAACAGCTTGGACGCTTTAGTGTTTTCTCGGAGAAATTCCTCATAGATCGCTTCGCGTTTGGCATGATCCTGAACGATAACAAACTTCCACGGCTGTGAAAAACCGACCGAGGGGGCGGAGATCGCCGCTTCCAAAATCTTCCGCAGTACCTCATCGTCGATCGGTTCATCGATAAAACGATTCCCCCTCACGTCACGGCGTGATGAGAAGATCGATTGGAGCAGCTCAGCATCGCGGAGGGTAAATTTCATCGTGACCCTTTTTGACGATGAAGTATCAGATAGATAAAGAACGGCCCACCGATAAACGAAGTAACGACGCCGATGGGAATATCCGAAGCGGCTCCGAGATTACGGGCAACCAGATCACACGCCACCAAAAAAATCCCGCCGTAAAAAAATGTCGGAAGGATCAGGGTGTCGCTGCTGCGCCGATAGAGCAGTTTGATGATATGGGGGACAATCAGCCCCACAAACCCGATAGGCCCCACGACGCTGACGCATACCGCCACCGCTAAAGAGGTGATAAGAAGGAGGCTCATAACAAGCCGTGTGACGTGAACCCCTTTTAGAAACGTAAAATCAAGCGACGTCAACAGAAGTCTCAGCGGTTTTCGCTGCCAAAGGATTGACACCAAAAACAGTAGCGATACGATGAGTATCGGATAAGCGGTATCGAATCCGACGATGTTCAAACTCCCCATCGTAAAACGGACAATCGAATAGCTCTGTTCAAAATCGCTCAAATAATAAAGAACCATAAGGGCGGCCGAATAGAAAAAAGACAAGGCAATCCCCACCAGCAGAAGCGAACTTGTCTGCGCCGATTTGAGTGAGCGCGAGAGTAAAAAGAGGACGATCACGGTCAATAACGCTCCGAAAAAGCTTAAGGCGTATTGCCAAAAGAGGAGACCGCCGAAAAAAACAATCGCCAATGCCGTCCCCAATGTCGCACCGCTGGCAACGCCGAGAGTGAAAGGGGTAGTGAGGGGATTGCGAAAGATACTCTGAAAGACAAGCCCTGCGAGAGAGAGGATTGCACCGCTGCAAAAGGCGATGATCACCCTAGGAGAACGAATCTCCCAAAAAAGCATCGACGACGAGGATGCGGGGTTGAGAATCTCTTGGATATTCAAGGTGATCTCCCCAAAAAATGGGGCAATGACAAGAACTGCCAGCGATAGAATAAGACTAACGTACTTCATCGTAATTCACCACAAAGTTTCCGCCGATATTTTGAACCGCGTTGCCGAAACAGCCCTCAAGACGGGAGGGATCGAAAAAATCACCGCACGATCCGAAGAACCGGACACTCCCCTCTTCCAGATACAGAACGTCATATCCGAGCTTGTAGGCTAAATTCAGATCATGGGTAATGATGATTGTGTTTTGAAAATAGGAGCCGTTTTTGAGGAGGCGGTAAATTTTGACTTTTTTTGCCTGATCGAGATTGGCGGTCGGCTCATCGAGAATCGTGTACGCAGCACAGTGCAAAATTGCGCCGGCGATCAGGAGAAGTGAAGATTCGCCGCTACTGAGACTCTGGCATGGAGAGTGTTTGAGATGGTCTATCTCCAGCACTCCGAGAATCTCCTCCCTCATACGAGGATCGTTGCCATCGAAGCAATTGAGGTCTAAATAATCACCTACGCTCAGATACTCATCGTAAATATCGAGGAGCGTGGGGACATAGTTGATCACCTGTGAGCGCAAGTGCGGTGCGATATCACCTATTTTTTTCCCCTCCCAAAAAACACTTTCGGAAGGGATTAGATGGCAGAGTGCTCTGGCCAGCGTTGTTTTCCCGCTTCCGTTATTTCCTAAAATTGTCAAATTTTTCCCCTCTTCGAGGGCGAAACTGACATTTTTCAAAATTTGGCAGGTGAGATCAGCGACGTGCAGCATCAATCAAATACCCCCTCATATCATCTAAAAAAAGGCCGAGACGCTGGCTCGGGTTACTCGAATAGGGCTGATCTTCGACATACATTTTTCCCTCTCTGACCGCATTGATCGGAAGAGAACGCCACGGTGCGATCAAAGCCTCTTTCGTTAACCCTCTCTCTTTGGTATTCGGGGCGAGCAGTATGATGATATCAGGGTTGAGCGCAATAATGTTTTCGAGATTGAGAACCGGCTGCCCCTTGCGACGGCTTTGGAGGGCATTGGTGTTACCGCTCTCACGGATAAGGTCGTCAAAATAGAGATTCTGTCCCGATACATAGATGCTCTTGGAGAGATCGGTATTGTGTCCGAACACCATCAAAATCTTTTGATTGCGTATGATCCCCCGCAGGGCACGGAGTTTTTGATCGAGTTCGCTCACGATGGCTTCAGCCCTCTTTTCTTTGTGAACGACGGCGCCGATGGTAAAGATCGATCGGCGAATCGAGGGGTAGGTATCGATTTTAATGGTGCGTGTTTTGATACCCATCTTTTGAATTTTTACCGCCAAAGGGGCATTATTTTCCTGCAATATCACCATCGTGGGGCTGAGGGAGAGGATCTTTTCCAGAGATGGGGAGAAATATCCCCCCACTTTTGGTTTGTTTTTGGCCTCAGGGGGATAGTTGCAATACTCCGTATTGGCGACAATTTGATCTCCCGCACCCAGAGCATAGAGCGTTTCGTTGATGGCGGGGCTGAGGGCAATGATCCTCTCGGCTCCCCAAAGATTCCCCCATACCAAAACCGTAGCCAAAACTTTCAATAACATGCTTCTACCTTGTAAATCCATGTCATGGTTTGTGCATCGTTCAAAATGAAATTCTCCGCCGTTGTATGAACCGATTCTCCGTCAATGAGATAAAACCATCCGAATTTTCCGATCTGCGATTGAACACCGTCGATGGAACGGACGAAACGGTACTGTCCCGTTTTGCTCGTCTCTACACGACTGATCCGTTTAAGAACGTCCAATGCGCTCATGCCGGGTGAATAGGCCGTTTCGATGACTTTATCGGGTTTTGCATCACCGTAATGGAGGGTAACCGTAAGATTCTCCCCCCAACAATGCAGTGCTAAAAGAACAGATAGTACAATGAGTTTCATCAAAAAATGACCTTCATCCCTGCATAGTATCCTCGCGGCGACGATGCGTATCCGTCTACACTTTGATAGTATTTGTCGGTAAGATTATCAATTTTACCGTAGAGTTGGATAGAATCGGTCAGATTGTAGTTAAGTACAAAATTAAAAAGGGTATAACGTCCGGTTTGTTCCCCTTGCTGATCCGCCTGATCGTAGCGTGTCCCTACATAGTGGGCGTTTATTCCCATACTCAAATCGTCGATTCCATAATAGTTGAGTGAAACTTTAGCTTCGCGTTTGGGGCGGCGTTTTAAATCTTTCCCGTCTTTATCGACAAAGTGTGCAAGATGGGTATAGTCAGCATTCAGTACGAACGAATCCAAAAGAGTGTGCCGAAAAGTGACCTCGTACCCTTTAAAGGTACTGATTCCGTTTAAATTTTTGTAATAGGGGTCATTATTGAACCAGTTCAGAGGGGTCGGATCATACCACTCGATCAAATCTTTTACCCGATTTTCGAAATAGGTGAGCGTGATACTTTTATACCCGAGCGTGAGATCATAGCTTTTCGTGTTTTCGGGGCTGAGAGTATCATTGGACGCACCCCACGGATTAAATATTTGGATGAGATTAGGTGCCGTATAGGACGTTCCGTAATTTCCGCCGACATACATATCCTCCGAAAGTATATATTTTGCCCCTATTTTACCGGTTGTTTTGGCATGGAAGCTGCTGTAGTCGTCCCGTCGCAAACTCTCTGTTAGAATCAAATCGCCGAAGGTATTGAAGTTGGTCACGAACACCGCTTTCGATGAAACCGATTTTGCTCCCGTCGTTGAATCGGCTTGGATAAAATCGATTTTATCCCATTTTTTGGAGAGACCGGCAACAATGAAATCATTCCCGCTGTAGCGAAAGTGGTCGCGCAGCTCAACCTCTTGGGTTTGCCCGTTAAATACTTTTACGCCGTAGCTGGTATCAAGCTCATCACGTCTGAATTTTGAAAGATTTGCTTTGGTCGAAAGGGTATGGTTATGATAGGCTTTGTCATAGGTTGCCCCGTAAAGTCGGGTTCTCACATCACTGTGTTCTACACTGTTTGGAGCGTTATAGCTGTCATAACTGCCCAATGCGTTAATGTCGGTATAGCTGATACCGAATGTATCCTCAGACGTCGGATTGTAATGGGCATTAAGATTGAGGGTGGTATTGGCATAGGGATCTTTTTCGTATCGGTCAATATTCTCCCCTTTAGGTGCCTGTGCGGTAAAACTGTTGCTCATTAGACGGTCAAACGAAATTTTGAAATCATATTTATCCGTTTTATGAGAAAGAAATCCCCCCCACTTTGCGGTGGCAAAACTTCCGTATTCAACATTCGCACCGGTATGGGTCCCCGCTTCCGCGCTTTTGGTGATAATGTTGATAACTCCGGCACTCGCATCCGCTCCCCATATTCCGCTTTGAGCCCCTTTTATAAGTTCGATCTGCTCGATGTCGCTTATAAGAAGGTGGGCGAAATTGGCTCCGCTTGTACTCGAGGGATCCTGATAGCGGATACCGTTGATCAAAACCAATACTTTATTAGTATCCATACCGCGCACAAAAACTTCCTGTGTCGTTCCGACTCCGCCGTTAGAGGTGATACTTATTCCCGAAAGGGAGTTTAGCGCTTCTGAGAGCGTGGTGTAATGGTGTTCTTCAATCTCTTCGGCAGTGATAATGTCGACATTGGAGGTGATATTTTTGAGGGATTGTTCGGTTTTGGATGCCGATACTAAAATCGGATCGAAGGTGAGGTCTTTGGCCTCTAATGAGGCAACGAGGGTCGCACATGCGACAAAAGAGAAAGTCGGTTTAAACATAAGTGTCCTTGATTAATAATCGTAATAATGGATGAGAGTAGGACACTTTTAGGGGGTGAAACGGTGGAGTAGGTATGGATGGCATGGGTAGGGCAAATCCATGCAATACGGGTAATGTTTTGCATGAGACGGATCTCGGAAGCGTACGCTTGGATAGCGACAAGCGAAAAATATGTTTTACCGAAACCCTTTGGTGCACTCACCCGTTCGCCTCCATTTTATCTATGAGGCGAATTATATCAAGATTTCAGTTAGGACTTAAATTGACCCAATTGCGTATTCAAACTGGTAGCGGCATTGTAAAGCTCTGCCGTGATTTTAGAAATTTGTGTGATATCTTCCTGATTGCTCTGAGAAAGGTTGGACATCTCAGACACTTTATGGATAATTTCGTGAATTTTGTGTGCCATATTCTCTGCTTGTTGAACACTTTGATGGCTGGCATCGACATTCGAGCGGAGCGCATTCGACGCGGAATCGATTTTCAGATCGATCTCTTCGCTTCTCTCCGCAAGCCGTCCGATATTTTCACTGTTAGAATGCATCATATCCGATGAATCCGAGATCGACTGGATGACGATAGAGATGGTTGAATTGATTTCGGTCAAACTTTTTTGGGTCCGTTCGGCGAGTTTTCGAACCTCATCGGCAACAACGGCGAAGCCGCGTCCATGTTCACCGGCACGTGCCGCTTCGATCGCGGCATTGAGGGCGAGAAGATTGGTTTGATCGGCAATGTCAGAGATAATACTCAACACTCCGCTGACGCTTGCCGCATCGCTGGAGAGTTGAGCGAAACGGTCGCCAAGTTCATTAGACATCTGAGTGGTTTTATGTACTTCATTGGTAATGGCAGTAGCGATTTCACGGACGTGACTCAGTTCTGTTTCCGTTAAACGGCTATTCTCTAAGGTCACTTTTGCCATATTAACACTTTGCTCAAGTGTCGCACCGATTTCAGCGGCAGTCGTATTGGTGTTTTGGGCAATGGTATTGGTTTTTTCCGATTGAGCAGAGAGATTCGATGCCGCACTGTTCAACGTCGCGGTAGAGCCGACAGCCGAAGAGGTAATCTGCTTCGTATCGTTGATCGTGCTTTGGATTTTTTCAATAAATTGGTTGAGGTAAAGGCTTGCTATCCCGATCTCGTCATTTTTATTGAGGATCGGAAGACGTTTGGTCAAATCGCCGTTACCGTGGGCAAGATCGCTGGATACTTTATCAAGCTCTTCTATCGGATGGAGAATACTGGTTCCTGAAAAATAGTTGATCGCAACCAGCATCGCCGTCAGGACACTTCCCAACAGTAAAAACCATTTAAAAAAACTGGCTTGCAACTCATCAAAGTAATCGGCTTTATTGATCCCCGGAATAACCCACATGTCCCATGCCGGAATATAGCGGTACGCGGCAATTTTTTCCTGTCCCGTCGTAGCCGAAGTATACTCATAGACCCCACCCGCTTTATCGGAGCGGATATGGTCGATGTAGTCATGTCCCGATTTGTTTTTCCCCTCATCTTCAGCTTTCGGGTGAATCGTCATTACCCCTTCACTATTGATGAAATAGACATAACCGCTTTTACCGATTTTGATCTCTTTGATCTCATTTTTAAACCCCTCTTCTTCATACGCTTTAGGCTCTATCTTGGAAATGTAATTGACATTTTTTTCCAATACATCGGCAACCGTATTGAGGTCGCTGATCATAATCGTCTTAATCGAGCCTGTAGCAATGAAGTATGCTACAATGACACTTATAAGGATAGCACCTACGGCTGCCACAAGATTGACAATAAACTTAGATTTGATAGTGTTGAAGATATTCATTAATGTTGCCTAAATATTGGTGTTACCGAAATATACCCTATTGTAATTCTCTTTTTCTAAAGCGGAGGTAAAATTATGAGATTTTCTTATTTAAAACAGATTGTTGCGTATATGCAGCAATTAACCCACATTGTTGCGGCATACAGGGTTAACGACACTACACTCAAATTAGTTTTTAATCGTGAAAATAGCTGGAATTTTGAGATGGCACGGGGAAATTCGGCGATCACCGTCGGAGAGATTCCAACCCGCGGTAAAATGTATCAAGCCCCATTTGATGTATTGCTCGCAAAACGATTAAATCGCTCCTCCATTCAATCGATTACCCTCCATAACAACGATAAAATCATCCGCATTACCACCACGACAAGCGGCTCCTACAAATCGGAAACAACCGTTTTACAGCTCGAATTTACCGGTAAACACACCAATGTCATCCTTTTGGATAAAGAGGGGATCGTTCTAGAGGCATTGCGCCATATCGATGAGGATGTCTCAACCCGATGTGTCCGAGTGGGACAGAAATTGGGCGAAATTCCCAAGCCTCCTTATGAGCCTCAAGAGTACCCTCTGGAGGATGTACGCGGCTATTTAGAGGGGGAGTTTGCTCGCCGCAGCAATGATAAGCTTGAACAACTCAAAAATGAGAAAAAAACTCTACTGCAAAAACGGCTGCTCCAGCTTCAAAAACATCTAGCAGGACTCGATGAAGAAGGGGCCTTGATACAAGAATCTCAAGAGGCACAAAATGCGGGACATTTGGTATTAGCCAATCTGGATACCATAAAGCCCTATGACAAAATAGCGGAACTTCATAATTTTGACGGAACCCCGATTCAGTTGGAGCTTCCTACAGGATGCACCACCGCTTCCGGATGTGCAAACAGTTTTTTTAAGCGTTCCAAAAAAGCGAAACAAAAAGCACTCGGACTCCATCAAGAGCGGAGCAACCTTGAAGCCAAAATCCGACATCTTGAACTTTTTATCCAAACGGTAGCGGAAGCCTCAACTCCCGATGAAATAACCCTCCTCTTCCCCCCTAAATCAACTGCATCCAAACAAAAAAACAGCGATTCGATTGCCGAATTTTGGATTGAGGGGGTCAAAGTTTCGTTAGGAAAAAGTGAAAAAGGGAACATCGAACTCCTCCGCAATGCCAAAGCACGCGATATTTGGATGCATCTGAAAGACCGCCCCTCCGCCCATGTCATCATCTCGACCGACAAACAGCAGCTTCCCGAAAAGCTCCTCGAAGCCTCGGCAAAACTGTGTGTCGATTTCTCCGTATTTGAGAAAGGGAACTATTTGGTCGATTATACTCCCCGAAGAGAAGTGAAAATGGTGGAGGGGGCTAACGTCCTTTATACCAACTACAAGACGTTATCAATTCAAAAAGGGTAAATCTATGGCCATCGGTCCTATCGGTAATGCTATCTATGTTAATCAACAAATGGCGACGGTAGCAAGCGAAAAGAATGCCATTTTAAACCGATTTGAATTACAAGCGCTTGCAGCCTCGAGTGCGGCCCAAGAAGAGAAAAAAGAGATCGAAGAGGTACGCCCTACCGAAGAGAATCATGGCGTTGACCCCGATCGTGAGCATACCAAAGAGCAAGCCGAACAAGAGGAGAGGCGTTCTCCTCACGAAGAAAAAAAAGAGGAGAATGAAAAGCCCTCAAAACCGCTCCATCTTCTCGATATTAAAGTTTAGTCTGATATGCGATTCTAGGCTGATTTAGCATCTCTCGTATAATAAAATAAATGGTATAATTTTGAAATTTTAAAACCATTGGTTAATCACACTATGCAAACTGCAAAAAATTCAATCCAAGAGCGCGTTGTTACCGCCGTCTTTCTGGTTATCGGCGTCTTAATTGTCGGACTTATCAACAACTTTTGGCTCATGTGGAGTGTGATGGGGGTCATTTACCTTCTAGCCTTTCATGAAGCGACACGTTTATTTGGAATTAATAATAACTCTTTGTACGCTTATGCCGCTATTCTTTGGCTAGCCGCAGCACTTTACCCTTACGGTGAAGATCTATTTGTCATTGCCGGATTGATTTTCGCCGCAGCCGTTGCCTATACCCAAAATATCTCTCCTAAGAATTTCCTCCCGTTTATCTATCCGACGGCGGGTATGCTCTTTATGCTCAGCATGTACCAAGAGTACGGAATGGGAGCTATGTTATGGCTCCTTGTGGTCGTCGCAGCTGCTGATGTCGGTGCCTATGTCGTAGGGCGTAGTATCGGTAAAACCCCTTTCAGCGTCTCCAGCCCAAGCAAAACACGCGAAGGTGTCTACGGCGGTATCGCCGTGGCAACCGTTGCCGGTTTTTTTATCGGCATCACCATCGTTGATATTACCCAAGCGGTTATTATCTCTATGGCGGCGGCTATCGGTGCGGTATTCGGTGATTTGTTTGAGAGTTATCTCAAGCGCCAAGCGGGAGTCAAAGACAGCGGCTCTATCCTGCCGGGGCATGGCGGTGTTTTAGACCGAATCGACGGATATCTCTTTGCTTCCGTCATTATGCTCGTCCTCCTTCGAGGTCTTGTTTGATCCTACTGGGCTCTACAGGCTCCATCGGAGTCAACGCCCTCAATATCGCCGAACAATTTAATCTGAGCGTCGATACACTCGTTGCAGGGCGTAACATCGATCTTCTCAACCAACAAATCCTAAAACACTCTCCCAAACGTATTGTCGTGATGGATGAAGCCGATTGCTCCCGTGTCAATCATCCCCATGTCCGCTCCGGCGAAGCGGCAATCCTTGATGCGATTGAAGAGTCAAACTCACACCATGTCGTCAACGCTTTGGTCGGGTTTGCAGGGTTTCGCCCCACTCTCAAAGCGCTCGAATGCGGTAAAAAACTAGCCCTCGCCAACAAAGAGTCTTTGGTCGTCGGCGGTTCGTTCGTCGATACCTCCACTATTATCCCTATCGATTCGGAACATTTCGGATTGTGGTACCTCAACCAAACACCGCGCCCTCTCAGCCGTATGGTCATTACCGCCAGCGGCGGTGCATTTCGGGATTGGCCGCTGGAGAAACTCGCTTCTGCCACCCTCGAAGATGCCCTTAAACACCCCAACTGGTCGATGGGGCAAAAAATCACCATCGACAGCGCCTCTATGGTCAATAAACTCTTTGAACTCCTCGAAGCACGATGGCTTTTCGGTGAGGGGGAATACGATGCCCTTATCGAGACTAAATCGCTGATTCATGCTCTGATAGATTATAAAGACGGCTCAACAACCGCCCATTTTGCCCACGCCGATATGCGCCTCCCTATCGCGTATGCTCTCATGGGAAAAGTGGATACCCCGATTGTCGATCGAATTGATTTGACCCGTATCGGCGCCCTCGAATTTCGCCCCATTGAAAAAGAGCGTTATCCGATATGGGAGATCAAAAATGATCTTCTTCGTAACCCCCAAAAAGGTGTCATTGTCAATGCGGCAAACGAAGCGGCGATTGAGCGCTTTGTTGCCGGAGAGATCCGATTTGTCGATATCTCCACAATGATTTTACGTGCTTACGAGTCGTTTCACACGGCTCCCGAATCGGTAGAGGCTATATTTGCCCTTGATAGTGAGATACGCGCATTCATACGAGGTTTGTCATGAAACTCTTGATGCTACACGGATGGGGCGGAAGCGACGATCCCCATTGGCAGGCGTGGCTCGCGGGTGAAGTTGCCAAAGATTACGGCACGGTTGCATTTCCGCTCCTTGACAACCCCCATTTCCCGAGTAAAAACCGTTGGATGAAACAGATCAAAGCCCTCTTACGCGATTTTCAACCCGATGTCGTTATCTGCCATTCTCTTGCCAATATTCTCTGGTTTCATTTATGTAATGAGGGAGAAATAGCACCCGTCAAACGACTCCTTTTGGTTGCACCGCCCCATTTAACCTGCGAAATCGAAACCCTTAAAACCTTTTTTCCTCTCGAAGCACCTAAAAATCTTTTTGCCGATGAGGTATTGTTGGTCACATCAACAAATGATCCCTATATGAGTATAGAAGAGGCATCTGATCTTCAAAAAGCGCTCGGAGTAGAGATGAAAGTGATCGAAAACGGCGGACATATCAATACCGCTTCGGGATTCGGAGAATGGCCGTGGGTCAAAGAGTGGGTAATGCAATGATCCTCAGTATCGAAAGCTCATGTGATGACAGCTCAATCGCTATTACGGAAATTGCTACCAAAAAACTGATCTATCATAAGAAAATTTCCCAAGAGTTAGAACACTCACAATACGGCGGCGTTGTCCCTGAACTCGCCAGCCGTTTGCACGCCGAAGCATTACCCCGTATTTTAGCGGAGTGCGCGCCGTGGTTCGATCAGCTCAAAGCGATTGCCGTAACCAACGAACCGGGGTTAGGAGTGACGCTGATAGAGGGGGTTACGATGGCAAAAGCACTGAGTATTTCCCTCTCTCTTCCTATCTTGCCTATTAATCATCTAAAAGGGCATATCTATTCACTCTTTATCGAGAAAGAGGCTCTCCTGCCTATCACCGTCTTACTGGTTTCGGGAGGACATACCCAACTCATAGAGGTAACATCCTATTCTCAGATGGAAACCGTAGCGACGACGATGGATGACAGTTACGGAGAGAGTTTTGATAAGGTAGCTAAAATGATGGCACTAGGATACCCTGGAGGGCCTCTGATCGAAAAACTCGCCGTAACCGGTGATCCGGCTCGATTTACCTTCACCGTTCCTCTATGGCAATCTCCGTTGATCGCGTTTAGCTATTCGGGACTTAAAAATCAGGTACGTCTAGCCGTAGAGGCCAATGATCCCTCAACTTATCCCGATATTGCGAGCGCATTTCAGAAAACGGCGACGGAACATTTGATACAAAAGCTCAAAAAATATTTTAAATCTACCCCTCCTAAGCGTTTCGCCATCGTAGGCGGTGCGAGTGCCAACCTCTATTTGCGAGAACGTGTTGGTGAACTATTACGACCGTATAAAGCCCCTCTTTTTCTTTCTGATTTACAATACTGTTCCGATAATGCCGCTATGATCGGACGAGCAGCGATCGAAGCGTACTCCTTAGACGAGGGACGATCTTATTCTGATATTCCAATAAATCCTCGCTGTAAACTGTAATAAACCTTAAGCCAAAACACCTCTTCTATAATTCAGAGATAAATTATCCGATTTAAGTACAATTTCCGTACCAAACAAAAAAACAGGAGCTTTAAATGGCAACGACTAAATTCAAAGGTACAGATGTAGAGCTTTTAGGAAACACAGTAAATGTAGGTGATAAAGCACCTGAAATTACAGTAGTTAACTCAGCAGGTCTTGGCGATGTAAAAGTGGGCGGAGCACAAGGTAAAAAACAACTTATCATCGTTGTTCCTTCACTCGACACAGGTGTATGTGCAACTGAAACACGTAACTTCAATGCAAAAGCTGCTGGTCTTAAAGACGTTATCACTACCATTGTATCACTTGATCTTCCATTCGCTGCAGGGCGTTTTTGCCAAGCTGAGGGGATCGATAATTTGACAGTATGTTCAGATTTCCGTAACAAAGATTTCGCAAACGCATACGGTGTATTGCTTGGAGGTTCTGTTCTTGCAGGTGTAACATGCCGCGCGATCTTCGTAGTAAATGAAGAGGGAATCGTTACCTATAAAGAGATCGTTCCTGAAATCACAGAAGAACCAAACTACGAAGCTGCTTTGGCTGCTGTAGCGTAAGTTCACCTTCTCTCCCACGGGAGAGAAACCTCTTTTTCACTCATCATGTACTTTTAATCTTACTTACACGTAATACTTATCAAGCCGCCCGCATTTTTCAATGTATAGCTGTAACGCCCATCAAGAGTAACAGTAGCACGGGCAAATTCTCCATGATTTCCTAACGTTACATCCACATAGGGGGCAGCATTCAATACTTTTTTTTCAGATTTAAACGAACCGACATGTTTAAAATCGAGGACAATTCGGTTGGGATCACTTAAGACAAAGTGGCGCACCAAGGAATCTGATGTTTTTACACTCAGACTTTTCCCTTTTGAATAAAATTGTACAAATCCAAAATTAGCGACAGACGAATTGTTTGATACGACAGAGTGCGAGGACTTTCCCCCTTGCGTAAGGAGAAGAGGACGGTGCCAATCGACACTCTGATCCACCTCTATTTTTCTCTCTTCGATACTTCCATCCAGATTTTGAATACTCAGCGTTACCTCTTTTAATACCCGGGCATTATCGGGCAACGTGTAGCTGATGGTTCCCATTTGCGGTCGTGCATCCGGTATATTTGAGGTTACTTTTTGCTTTTTTGATTCATCAAGGGGAAAAAAAGGATTTTCTCGCGCGAAAAGGGGAGAGAGGAGTAAAAACGAGAGGCAAATCGAGTATTTCATAAATCTCCCATCACTATTGTGAATCAGCATCAAGCTCTTTGAGCTCAAAATACTGTTTTTGCAAAGAGGCATTTTCAGCTTTAAGCCGCTCAATGTCTTCGCTGAGATAGTCTTGATGCTCTTCAAGCTCTAAGAGAACACTCAAAGAGTTGTCCCCGAAAAATATGAAGCCCATATAAACACCCACACTCAATACAATACTTGCCGCCACTAAAAACTTCTGGGTCGATAAGCCAAAATAGCGTTCGCTTAGGCTCTCTCCCTCTTCGTGAAGCAGCAAATGTTGATCATCTTGATGCATTAGTTAAAGAGCGCGCTCCCCAAATACTCGCCGTACATAACTTCCGTTTCAATCTCTAGCAAACGGTTGTATTTAGCGGTACGCTCACCCCGAGCGGTTGAGCCGGTTTTGATTTCACCACAGTTTAGGGCAACCGCAAAATCAGCGATAAACGCATCTTCACTCTCGCCGGAGCGGTGAGACATAACGCATTTGTATCCATTTCGTTGAGCGAGTCGGACGGTAAGCATCGTTTCCGATACAGAACCGATTTGGTTCGGTTTGATCAGAATCGAGTTAGCGATCCCTTTTTCAATCCCCTCAGCCAAGATGTTAGCGTTGGTTACGAATAAATCGTCTCCGACAAGCTGAACTTTAGAGCCTAAACGTTCTGTCAAAATTTTCCATCCCGCCCAGTCATCTTCACTCAATCCGTCTTCGATAGAGACAATAGGGTATTTAGCGCAAAGATCGGCGTAATAATCAACCAATTGCTCAGAGGTAACGGTTCGGTTTTCAGAGTCAAGTCTGTATCCACCATCGGTAACAAGCTCAGATGCGGCAACATCGAGGGCGATAGCAATTTGTTCACCCGCTTTATATCCCGCTTTAGCAATCGCTTCCATAATGACTTGAATCGGCTCTTCGTTAGAGCTCAAATCGGGTGCGAAACCGCCTTCGTCACCGAGAGCCGTGTTAGCACCGCGATTTTTGAGGATTGATTTTAAGTTATGATACACCTCAGCAGATGCGCGAAGTCCCTCAGAAAAGTCGTTGAATCCAATCGGCATAATCATATACTCTTGGAAATCAACACTGTTGTCCGCATGACTTCCGCCGTTAATGATGTTGAGCATCGGAACCGGAAGAACCATCGCATTGGCACCGCCGAGATAACGATAAAGTGGAATGCCGAGACTTTTTGCCGCAGCACGCGCAACCGCCATAGAAACACCTAAAACGGCATTTGCTCCGAGATTACCGTAATTTTCAGTGCCGTCGAGTTCTTTCATCACCGCATCGACCATCGCTTGGTTAAACGGACTAAGCCCCATCACGGCATCAGCAATCTCACTATTGACGTTCTCAACCGCTTTAAGAACCCCTTTACCCATATAGCGTGCATCACCGTCTCGTAATTCGAGTGCTTCACGCTTACCGGTACTTGCTCCGCTTGGTACGATAGCGCTTTCGCGGGTTCCATCACTCAACTGTACTGTTGCTTTTACGGTTGGATTTCCACGGGAATCCATTACCTCGATTGCACTTACTTCATCAATAAAAATCATTCATCTACCTCACTTATATCAGATTCATCCATAGCTATAATGCCAGACACACCCATAGCCGCTTTAATTTTTTCTTCGACTTTGCGAGCCAATTCGGGCTCATCTTTAAATTTTTGTTTGACGTTTTCACGCCCTTGTCCCAGTTTTGTATCCTCGAAACTGAACCATGCACCGCTTTTGTCAATGATATCCAACTTGACACCGTAATCGACTAATTCACCCTCTTTCGAGATCCCCTCACCGAACATAATATCAAATTCTGCTTGACGAAACGGCGGTGCTACTTTATTTTTAATAACTTTAGCCTTCACACGATTACCGATTTGGCTCTCCCCTTGTTTAAGGGTAGCAATTTTACGAACATCGATACGAACCGATGCATAAAATTTTAGCGCATTTCCGCCGGTAGTCGTCTCGGGTGAGCCGTACCCCATCGTTCCGATTTTCATACGAATCTGATTGATAAAAATAATCGTACAGTTCATTTTATGCATGATACCGGTGAGTTTACGAAGTGCTTTTGACATCAAACGTGCTTGAACGCCTACTTGCTGATCGTTCATCTCCCCTTCAATCTCTACTTTCGGAGTCAATGCCGCAACCGAATCAATGACGATTAAATCTACTGCACCGCTTCGGACGATCGTTTCAACGATGTCGAGTGCTTGCTCGCCGTAATCGGGCTGAGATACAAGGAGATTTTCGACGTCTACTCCGAGATTTTTAGCATATCCGATATCAAGGGCGTGTTCCGCATCGATAAACGCACAAATACCGCCGTTTTTTTGGCACTCCGCTGTAATTTGCAAACTAAGTGTCGTTTTCCCTGAGCTCTCAGGTCCATAAATTTCGATCACGCGTCCTTCGGGTACGCCGCCGATTCCGAGGGCTAAATCCAAGCCGATAGAACCGGTACTGATTGCGTTGATCGGTTCAATTTCTTTATCCCCGAGACGCATCAACGTCCCTTTTCCGAACGTTTTATCGATTTGTTTCATCGCAAGTTCAAGCGATTTAAGTTTGTTTGGATCCATCATGCTGTGCTCTCCTGAGACTAATATGTTTTAAAATTACGTCATAATATGACAATTTGAAATATATTTATAAAATATGACAAATTGCAATATTAATAATTCGCATTCTGGAATAGAGATATTTTAGCGTTATTTGGTTAAAATTTAATTGATATGCAGTTCTGAACAGGATTTTAAGTGAAAAAAATGGTGATAGCCCACTCCCCCGATGCCGACGATATTTTTATGTACTATGCCATCAAATTCGGTTGGGTTGGAAAAGAGAATATCCAGTTCGACAATATAGCCCTCGACATAGAGACCCTCAACACCGAAGCCCTCAAAGGAACCTATGACATTACCGCGATCAGTTTCGGTCTCTACCCCCACATTAGAGCCGATTATGCCCTTTTGCGTACAGCGGTAAGTTTTGGACAGGGGTACGGCCCCAAGTTGATCCGCAAAAAAGAGACCGTTCTTAAAAAACGGTTCAAAGTGGCCCTCAGCGGGAAATATACGACCAATGCGCTCCTCTTTCGTATCGCCTATCCCGATGCCAAAATCGTTTATATGAATTTTTTAGAGATTGAACAAGCCGTTTTAGACGGCATCGTTGATGCGGGTGTTCTGATCCATGAATCGATCTTAGGGTATAACGATTCTTTAGAGGTTGAGCGTGAGATGTGGGATATTTGGTGTGAGCTCAGCGGAGGAGATCTCCCTTTGCCGCTTGGTGGTATGGCGATTCGCCGATCACTCCCGATCACTTCAGCGATCGAATACGAAAACCTTTTAACCAAAGCGGTTCAAATAGCGCGGGATCACAAAGAAAACCTCTCCAAAATGTTAATGGAGCGTAATCTTGTCCGTATCGACGGAGAGACTTTGGAGAAATATCTCGAGCTTTACGCGAACGATGAATCGATTACTTTGAATGAAACGCAATACAAAGCGATTGAACTTTTATTTGATCTTGGTTACAAACACGGCTTTTTTGACGCGGCCATTGATCCAAGAGAGTTTATGATTCCTCTCGAATACACTGAATTGAGGTACTCGTAGCCATGATGCAAGAAGAACTTATAGGGCTGGGGATCGAGACATTTAAAATTGCTCTTATTCTATCATTGCCCGCACTTCTGGTCGGGATGTTTCTGGGCCTTGCTGTCAGTATCTTTCAAGCAACCACTCAGATCAATGAGATGACCCTCAGCTTTATCCCAAAAATCATCGGTATCGTCGTCGTTATTATCCTCACCATGCCATGGATGATGAATGAGATGCA